>DHOX01000045.1:30190-66205 GCA_002409785.1 Prevotella sp. UBA5379
ATAAACCGGCATTTTAGAGGAATATCCGAAAGCGAAAGCATAGGCGAAACCTGCCATCATATCAAGTAATATATAGTTCCGCCTAACATAGTAATCATATAATATCGGATTTCTCAACATCTTATATCACCTCCGCCTAAAATCGCATTTACCTTAATTATCAATTTCCGGTCGGCAAAGGTCCCGTTCCCTGCTCTTTTGTCTTCGAATCCTCCTAGAAAGGAATCAACAACGACTTCCACATACCAATCCTCAGGAACAATTATATCAACGCCTCCACAGATGACATCAACCTCAAGTGTCGTCACTCCTTCAGGAAGAGTAGTCTTGCGAAGATCCAGTTTCATTCCTCCCATCACATTGTTAATTTCTCCTCCACGGAAAACTGGCTCCAAGAAGATCTCATCAATACCATTCATTATCAAATGATAATTCACACGGCCGTCTTTTCTATCCTGATAAGGATATTGCGCGTGGTGTCCACGCCACCCGCTAAGATATTGCCTGTGGACATGACAATGATGACAACGGTGGGTGATGATCAACAATCCGACAAAAATGATCACAACAGGCCAGAACACATTATGGAAGGTAACACTGGAATAGGATAATCCTATAAGTGGTGCTAATTTAGGAAACAGGAAGAGGGCTCCAAAGACAAAAGTGGCAATCCCTAAACTGTAATGACGATAGCAGAATTGTGTAACTCCTATCAAGATCAACAGCATCTGCCATGATAGTATCACGGATTTCCACTCTACCGGCAGAACGCCAAAATTGAACAGGAGGTAAATTACTCCCACTAAAACAATAAGAACGCCCCAAAACAGACTTTTCAAACCATGTATTTTCATCTTATTTCATTTATTAATTTAAAAAACAATCAGAGTACATTGTATCTGTACTTTACAAAATCGGTACAAAGTTAGCGTATCCAGACTGACTCTACAACCCTATTTCGGTGAACCTATCTGTTATTGTCGGTAAACTGAATAAATAATTTGATGAAATAAATGCAGCAAAACAAGATATTGCTAAAAACAATATCAACCCGTTGGCAGAGTCGGATCCGTGTCCTTTCTCCTGCACTATCCGAATGGTTTCGGTCTACAGGTCCTCAATATATCCCTTCGTGAACATATCATAGCTGAGAGCATCCAGTTCTCCCAGCGTCATTTTCTCTACAGCCTCTTCAATCTTCCGGATCAAGACCTCGCGTTTATAGTCATCCGAAGCTGTCAGCCGTGAAGTAAACCTATTCGTTGCCATACTCCTCCCTTCTTTCATAAGTACAGATGAGTTGGTGATCATAGATTTTCTGACTCAGCAGCATCAGGTCACCCGGCAGCTGTGGTGCCCGTGTCCCCTCATCAATCACACAGTCCAAGGCCGTCTCTACACGGATCTCATCCCATAAGCCGGCGGACAGGAAACTGTTCAGCGTTACCGCACCTCCTTCAACGACCAGACTCTGCTTCTGCTCCTCATAGAGTTGGTCCAAGACTGTTTTCGGCGTATCCGGGTGCCGCAGCACGATCCTTTCCGGGTCCGGACCGCTCCACTCCCTGACATTGAGTTGCGGATGCTCGCGCTCATCGGTGATACGACCTACGAGAATCGCATCATTCTCTGCCCGGAGCTGATGAACCAGCATCCGGGTAAAATCACTCGAAAGTTGTACAGGTCTGAAATGATCATCCATCCGTCCATTGGCGCTCTGAGCCCATTTCAGAATGATGTAAGGCCGGTGAAGAGTATTGAAAGTCATGAACCGCCGGTTAAGATGGCGGCATTCTTTCTCCAGGACTCCCACGGTAACCTCAATGCCTGCAGCCCGGATTTTCTTTACGCCACGACCGCGCACCTTAGCGAAGGGATCGATGCTGCCACAGACCACACGACGCACGCCCTTCCGGATAATGAGATCACAACAAGGCGGAGTCCGCCCATAATGAGAACAAGGCTCCAGGCTGACATAAATCGTAGACTCCGGCAGGAATCGTTCATCTTCAGGACGGACAGAAGCAAAAGCATTCACCTCTGCATGCCCCTCGCCACAACGCACATGATAGCCTTCTCCGATAATCCGCCCCGCAGCATTCACAATCACGGCTCCCACCATCGGGTTCGGTTTTGCGTTCTGACGGCCGTTCACAGCCAGCTGCAGACAACGATGCATGAATTTTTCATCCTGAGCTTCTTGGTCTTTCTCCATATTTTCAGTAATTTTGCAACATGATCAGCATTCAGCAACTCTGGCAGGAACTGTCACCCCTCTATGATGCCGGCGAGGCAAAAGCCATCGTCCGCACCGTACTTGAAGTACGCTTCGGCCTGACACTTGCTGACCTACTCTGTGACAAAGTTAGTGAATTTTCAGCAGAAGAGTGCCAAACACTGGAAAAAATCATGCAGAGACTCAAGAGAGGTGAGCCCGTACAGTACATCTTAGGGCAAGCGGACTTCTGCGGACATCCCTTCAGGGTAGCTCCGGGAGTACTCATCCCACGACCTGAAACCGCCGAACTCTGCGAACTCATCGTGCACCGGAAGCCTCATGGACGTATCCTGGACATCGGAACCGGCAGCGGGTGCATCGCCATCACACTTGCGCTGGCCTTGAAAGGAGATATACAAGCCACCGGCTGGGATCTTTCGGAGAAAGCGCTGCAGATCGCTGAGGAGAATGCACAGAGACTCCATGCAGAGGTGGCCTTCGCCCGCCAGGACGCCCTCCACCTTCCCATGGGCAACCAGCAGTGGGACGTCATTGTCAGCAATCCTCCTTACGTGACGGAAAAGGAACAATCAGAAATGGAGAAGAACGTCCTCGACTATGAACCAAGTATGGCCCTCTTTGTCCCCGATGATCATCCTCTATGCTTCTACCAGAGAATTACCGAATATGCCAGAATGGCTCTCCGGCCAGGCGGAATGCTCTATTTCGAGATCAATCCCCTCTATGCAGATGCGATGAAATCGCTGGTTTCTGAAGCAGGCTTCCCTCATCCGGTCCTCCATAGGGACACCTTCGGAAAACTCAGGATGCTGATGGCCCGCCTGTAAATGAATCTATTTAAAAAGATACCCCGGTTTATCCGGAATAATGGAAATACTTATGAGAAGATCCTCAAGACAGAAATCAGAAGAACAGGCATTGAACATTCTCTCCTCTCTTTGCGCCACGGCGGAGTACTGTTCAGGAGAAATGGACGAAAAGATGAAACGATGGGATATGCCTGAGGCCATGCGCAAACGGGTCATCGGACGACTCATTTCAGACGGTTTCATCGATGATGAGCGATACTGCCGTGCCTTTATCCATGACAAGATCCACTATGCGAAATGGGGACGGCGCAAACTCGAGCTGGCTCTTTATAGGAAAGGTGTTTCCAAGGAGATCTCAACTCCTGTCCTTGATGCCGTTCCTGAAGAAACCTATCTCAGCATCCTCCGGCCCCTGATGGAAACCAGGATAAAATCCGTCCGTGCCAGATCGGTATATGAACGGAACCAGAAACTCTTCCGCTTTGCTGCCGGCCGCGGATTCACGGCGGAGGTGATCCGGAGATGTATCCCGGGAGGAGAGGAGATGGATGCATTCCCCCTGGACGCCGAAGAAACCGGCGCTTTCACCGATCGGGAAGACACCCCGGACCGGCTCTCCGGGACTTTCGGGGATGACGGACAGGAAGACCGGTTATCGAGCACCTTCGGCGAAGACGACCGGATCGACAGGGTCTCCACAACCTTCGGGGCACAAACACCAGCCACCAACAAGAAAAAAAACACATGACCATCAGTCTGCTTGAGAGAATCCTCAGCCTCATCGCACCAAGAACCTGCGCCATCTGCGGCGGACGGCTGGCACCGGGAGAAGATATGATCTGCTCCTCCTGCAACTATTCCCTGCCCCGGACTTATCAGTGGCAGCATCCTTACGACAACGAGATGGCAAAGACTTTCTGGGGGAAGATCCCCGTGGAGCGTGCCGCTGCCTGGATCTACCACCATGGCGGATCCCAGGAAGCACGCATGATCTATGCCTTGAAATACCAAGGGCACCGGGAATTCGGGGAATTCATGGGGAAGATGGTTGCTGAGGAGATCGCTCCCTCACATTTTTTTGAAGGCATAGATGCTATCGTACCCGTCCCCTTAGCCCGAAAGCGCCTGCGCCAGCGCGGCTATAACCAAAGCGATGAAATCGCCAGAGGCATCAGCGAGAGCACGGGCATCCCCGTATGGGACAAGATCATTACACGAAGCCGGTTCATCACCAGCCAGACCGAGAAGGACCGGTGGGAACGCGCAGACAATGTAGAAGGACTGTTCCAGGCTCATCATCCCGGGCAGGTTCGCGGTTGTCATCTTCTGCTGACGGATGACATCTGTACGACCGGTGCCACGCTTACTGCCTGTGCCCGGGCACTCCAGAAAGCCGGAGGGAAGGAATTCAGTATTCTGACCTTAGGATATTCAAAGAGTTAAAAGCACTATTCCCGAATTCTAAAAAGGAACGGTCATCATCCAAAAAATGCAAATTAGTCTCTCTCAAGACCTTTTATTGAGAAAAGTATTGTACCTTTGTACGGAAATCTATATCACTTCTAACATTTATTATGGACAACTTAAAAAAAGTTTTTGCACTAAAACTTCTTCAGATCAAGGCCATCAAGTTACAGCCCAACAATCCCTTTACATGGGCGTCCGGCTGGAAGTCACCCTTTTACTGTGACAATCGCAAGACCTTGTCTTATCCCACCCTCAGGACATTCGTCAAACTCGAATTCGCACATATCATCCAGGAACAGTTTCCTGAAGTTGAAGCCATTGCAGGCGTCGCTACAGGAGCAATCCCCCAGGGAGCTCTTGTCTCCGATGTGCTCAACCTGCCCTTCGTCTATGTCCGTTCGAAGCCTAAGAACCATGGCCTTGAAAACCTGATTGAAGGTGAACTGAAACCAGGGACGAAAGTAGTGGTCCTGGAAGACCTCGTCTCCACCGGCGGCTCATCCCTCAAGGCTGTTGAGGCCCTCCGCAAATACGGCTGTGAAGTCATCGGAATGGTCGCCTCTTATACCTACGGATTCCCGGAAGCGAAGAAAGCCTTCAAGGATGCTGGCGTCCAACTTTATACGTTGACGGATTATGATCATGTCGTGGCTGAAGCGCTGGAAACCGGCTATATTGCCGACAGCGATGTGGAGGTCCTGCATAAATGGCGCAAAGATCCGGCAAACTGGAAGAAGGAATAACCGCACAACTGTTGATCACTAGAATAAAAACAATTTTCACCCCTGTCTCAAGGGATAATCCCGAGAAAGCAACATGATAAAGATCGAAAGCAGCGTCAAGCAGATACCCTACGCACAAGAGACTGTCTACAAGAACCTCAGTAACCTGAGCCATCTGGAACGGCTCAAAGATAAAATCCCGGCAGATAAGGTCGGGGAGGTGTCTTTTGACCGTGACAGCATCACTTTCAAAGTCCCCATGGCCGGGCAGGTCACCATGCAAGTGGTGAGCCGGGAAGAACCGAAGACCATTAAGTTGGAAACTGTAAAGAGTCCGGTTCCTCTCACCTTCTGGATACAGCTCCTTCCCACGGAGGAAAACGCTTGTAAGATGAAACTCACGGTCAAGGCTGAAGTCAGTCCTTTCCTGAAGGGAATGATCCAGAAACCTTTAGAAGAAGGCCTGGAGAAAATGGCCGATGCTCTGGCCGTTATCCCCTACGAAGAAGAATAAGACTACCTCCCTGTTTTTGACAAGACAGCCCTTGGCATAGTTTCTGGAGAACCAATAACAGAATTTAAAACGGCCTTACGAGATCCCCCCGCAAGGCCGTAACGGTATAACAAGAGAGCCCGGCTTACCTGGAAGTCGTTTGCGGAAAAGCCGGAGAACATCAATTTAAAGAGAGACGATTATGGCGAAAAAACTTTGGGAAAAAGGTTATGAAATCAATAAAGAGATAGAAACCTTTACAATCGGACATGACCGGGAGATGGACCTGTACCTGGCCAAATATGATGTCCTGGGGTCCATGGCTCACATCACGATGCTGGAATCCATCGGTCTTCTGACAAAAGACGAACTCAGCCAGCTCCTCTCTGAGCTCAAGAATATCTACAGGATCTGTGAACGCGGAGAGTTCAAGATCGAAGAGGGGGTGGAGGATGTCCACTCACAGGTAGAGCTCATGCTGACCCGCCAACTCGGAGACACGGGCAAGAAAATTCATTCCGGGCGAAGCCGTAACGACCAGGTCCTGCTTGACCTGAAACTCTTTACCCGGCATGAACTCAAAGAAGTCGTGGACCATGTAAAGATACTATTTGACGAACTCATCCAGAAGAGCAACCAGTACAAGGATGTCCTGATGCCAGGCTATACCCATCTCCAGATAGCCATGCCAAGCAGTTTCGGACTCTGGTTCGGCGCTTACGCCGAATCACTGGCAGATGATATGTTCTATCTGCTGGCCGCCTACCGTATGGTTAACCGCAACCCCCTGGGCAGTGCTGCAGGCTATGGCAGCAGTTTCCCTCTCAACCGTTCCATGACCACCCGGCTTCTGGGATTTGACTCCATGGACTATAATGTCATCTACGCCCAGATGGGCCGTGGAAAGATGGAACGCAACGTATCCTTCTCCCTGGCAACCGTGGCGGGAACACTCGCCAAACTCGCTTATGATGCCTGCCTGTTCAACTGTCAGAACTTCGGTTTCATACACCTTCCCAAAGAATGTACGACAGGGTCAAGCATCATGCCCCATAAGAAAAACCCCGATGTCTTCGAACTGATCCGGGCCAAGAGCAACAAGATCCAGAGTCTGCCACAGCAGATCATGATGATCATGAACAACCTTCCTTGCGGCTATTTCCGTGACCTGCAGATGATCAAGGAAGTATTCCTGCCAGCATTCGACGAACTGATCAACTGTCTGCAGATGACAGCTTACATCATTAACAAGATGGAAGTCAACACCCATATCCTGGACGATCCGATGTACGATCCGATCTTCTCCGTGGAAGAAGTCAACCGACTCACGACAGGCGGGATGCCGTTCCGGGATGCCTACAAGAAAGTAGGACTGGAAATCGAAGCCGGGACCTTCAGACCCGACAAGCATATCCACCACACTCACGAGGGCTCCATCGGCAATCTCTGTAATGATCAGATAGAGCTTCTTATGAAGAAAAACCTCAGCGATTTTCACTTTGAGAAAGTTGAGAAGGCTGAAAAAGATTTATTGAAATAAACTGATTCAACAGGCACCATCCTCTTTCACGGTCATCGTCAGCAACCACTGCAAGGGCGCATGGTGCTCTGCCATATCGTCCATTCAGGTAATCCGGATGTACCATACAGATAACCTGGATGCACCATACAGATAACCTGGATGCACCATACAGACAAACCGGATGCATATTGATGGCAGGTGATTATGACTACCCCCATCAAAGAAAGGAAGTCAAGTTTCCCTAAAAGCACATTCCTCAGCAAAAAGTCCTCAATTCATTTGGCATTTCAAAGATTTAGCTCTATCTTTGCAATCGTTATGTGATATTCAGTCATGACGAGAGGCGGCAATAGCTCAGTTGGTAGAGCGCGACCTTGCCAAGGTCGAGGTCGCGGGTCCGAGTCCCGTTTGCCGCTCACATTCCCGATTCCGGGAGCCGCAATGGTGGAATTGGTAGACACGAGGGACTTAAAATCCCTTGGCCAGAAATGGCTGTACGGGTTCGAGTCCCGTTCGCGGCACTTCTTAAATCATCAACTAAAGATCCCTGTTTTCAAGGATCAGTGAGGGTAAATACATGAGACGAGCAGCATACACCCTTTTCTTTATTCTGACCTGCTTGCTCACCTCCTGCGGTGTGAGCAAGGGTCACTTCAAATTAGAAGGCCGCATCCTTCATATCAATCAGGGGGAGTTGTACGTTTACAGCCTGGACGGAGGCACCATCGGGATGGATACCATCAAGATTCAGGGCGGACGTTTCGCTTACGAGATTCCTCTGAAGGAAAAAGCCATATTGATGCTCGTTTTCCCCAATTTTTCCCAGCAGCCTATTTTCGCCCAATCCGGAAAGTCCGTTGAGATCAGTGCTGATGCGTCCAAATTAAAAGAGATGAAAGTCACCGGGACAAAAGATAATCAACTGATGACCAGTTTTCGGCAAGAAATCGAAAATGCTTCCCCACCGCAGGCCAAGCACTATGCAGAGCAGTTTATCAAGGATCATCCCACCTCCCAGGTGGGTACCTACCTCGTTCAGAAATATTTTATCCAGGACCCACAGCCTGACTACACCAAAGCGATGAATTTGACGGGGCTGATGCTGAGAGCCCAAGGGAAAAATGGGACACTGGTCCGTATCCGGGAAAAGATCAGCAGTCTTGAAGCTACACAGGCAGGACGCCAACTGCCCCGTTTTAAGGCCACAGACATGAACGGTGGTGCTGTCACAAGCACCACTCTTGCGCATTCCCCATACGCCATGATCATCGTCTGGGCCACGTGGAATGACGAGAGTCAGCAGATGTTGCGGCAAGTCAATGCCTTCCGCCGCCGTAGTGGCGGTAAACTGCAAGTAGTCAGCATCTCCATTGATGCCAGCAGGCAGGACTGTACAAATTCCCTGAAGAATGACACCATCTCATGGCCCAATATCTGGGACGGGCAGATGCTCGAAAACAAGACCCTGCTGAAGTTGGGGCTCACTGATGTTCCCGATAACCTGCTATTGAAAAGAGGCCGTGTCATCGCACGCGGCATCAAGATCAGTCAGATCAACAGCCAACTCAAGAAACTGGTAAAATGATCTTAACAGGCCGGAATGGTCTGGAAAAAGTTGCCTTATATCTATGCTTATAAAAACATTCTGTGCCGCGGTCAACGGACTTGAAGTGACCACGGTAACCATCGAAGTCAGTATTACAAGAGGTGTACAGTTTCATCTCACCGGTCTGGGAGATGAAGCTGTAAGAGAAAGCCGCGACCGCATCGCTGCCGCCTTGCAATACAACGGATTCAAGTTTCCCATCGCAGACATTACCATTAATATGGCTCCGGCAGACCTGAAGAAGGAAGGCAGCAGCTTCGACCTCCCCCTGGCCATCGGAATTCTCGCCGCCAATGAGAACATGAGTGGTGACCGGCTGAAGGACTATATGCTTGTGGGAGAATTGAGCCTTGACGGGAAGCTCCAGCCCGTCAAGGGAGCACTGCCCATTGCCATCAAAGCCCGGGCAGAACATTTCAAGGGTCTGATCCTACCCCGCCAGAATGTCCGGGAAGCGGCTGTAGTCAACCACCTGGACGTCTACGGGATGGATCATATCATGGAAGTGATCCGATTTCTAGACGGGCAGCAGGACATTGAACCAACCATCATTGACACCCGGAAAGAATTTTATGAGAACCAAAGTCATTTTGACCTCGACTACGCAGACGTCCGCGGGCAGGAAAGCGTAAAGCGTGCCCTGGAAGTAGCTGCCGCAGGAGGACATAACCTTATTATGATCGGCCCCCCGGGGAGCGGCAAGTCGATGATGGCCAAGCGGCTGCCCTCCATCCTTCCACCCCTGTCACTCGCCGAGAGTCTGGAGACGACCCAGATCCATTCCATTGCCGGGAAACTGGGGCGTCAGATCTCCCTCATCTCCCAACGGCCTTTCCGCTCCCCCCATCACACCATTTCAGAAGTTGCCCTTGTCGGCGGAGGCACTAACCCGATGCCCGGAGAGATCTCCCTGGCACACAACGGAGTACTCTTCTGTGATGAACTGCCGGAGTTTAACAAGCACACCCTGGAAGTCCTGCGGCAGCCCCTGGAAGACCGGACCATCACCATCAGCCGGTCCAAGTATACCATCACCTATCCCTGTTCGTTCATGTTCGTAGCCAGCATGAATCCCTGCCCCTGCGGCTATTACGGTGATCCCACCCACCACTGCGTATGTACTCCAGGACAGATCCAGCGCTATATGAACAAGATCAGCGGGCCACTGCTGGACCGGATAGACATCCAGTGCTCCATCACCCCGGTGCCCTTTCAGGAAATCAGCAAGGCTGCCCCGGGAGAGCCCAGCGCAGAGATCCGCAGGCGCGTCATCGCCGCCCGTGCCATCCAGACCGAACGGTTCACGGATGTCCCCGGCATACATTGCAATGCCCAGATGAGTGAACGGATGATCCATCAGTATGCTGAGCCAGATGAAGAAGGACTGGCCCTGCTGCGTACGGCCATGGACAAACTCAGCCTCAGCGCCCGTGCTTACAGCAGGATCCTGAAGGTTGCCCGGACCATTGCCGACTTAGGGTCAAGTGAGACCGTCAGACCCGAGCATCTGGCAGAAGCAATCTCCTACCGCGAGTTAGACCGGGGGGACTGGGCAGAAAGAGGCTTCTCCCTTTGACCAGACAAGAGAGGGCCAGGGATAAGTCCCCTTCTCCTGACCTCCCCCTTCACATTCCAGGAAACGCTCTCCCCTCTGTCAGAGGACTTTACACAATGATAGCCTTTATCCCGGCATGGCACTCCACTTCTTCTCCATGCCCGCAAAAAACAATCAATTTATTTTGTTCTCCGCCCAATTTATAGTAATTTTGCACAAAAGAGTAAAAAAGATAAGTTCATGGAAGAAAAGAAATTCAAGCGTACCCTCGTGACGGCGGCACTCCCCTACGCCAACGGCGGTGTGCATATCGGTCATCTGGCCGGTGTTTACGTCCCCGCAGATATTTATGTAAGGTATCTCCGTCTGAAGAAGCAGGAGGTCTGCTTCATCGGAGGAAGTGATGAGCATGGTGTACCCATCACCATACGTGCCAAGAAGGAAGGCTGCTCGCCTCAGGATATCTGCGACCGTTACCATCGGCTGATAAAAGATTCCTTCCAGGAATTCGGCATCAGTTTTGACATCTACAGTCGTACGACCTCAAAAATCCACAACCAGTTTGCCAGCGATTTCTTCAGGAAACTGTATGATGATGGCAAGTTGATTGAGAAAGAGAGCGAGCAATATTATGACGAAGAGGCCCATCAGTTTCTCGCCGACCGCTATATCATGGGGGAATGTCCCCATTGCCATAACAAGAACGCCTACGGCGACCAGTGTGAAGCCTGCGGCAGTGACCTGAGTCCGATGGAACTGATCAACCCGCATTCGACCATCAGCGGCAGCAAACCGGTCCTCAAGAAGACCAAAAACTGGTACCTGCCGCTGAACGAATATCAGGCTTGGTTGAAGAAATGGATACTGGAAGGCCATAAGGAATGGCGGTCCAACGTGTACGGCCAATGCAAGAGTTGGCTGGATATGGACCTCCAGCCACGAGCCATGACCCGTGACCTCGACTGGGGAATTCCTGTGCCTATCAAGGGCGCAGAGGGAAAAGTCCTCTATGTCTGGTTTGACGCTCCTATCGGTTACATCAGTAACACGGTAGAGCTCTGTCAGAAAGAGCCTGAGAAGTTTGGCAACTGGGAAAAATGGTGGAAGAACCCCGATACCCGCCTGATCCATTTCATCGGCAAGGACAACATCGTCTTCCACTGCCTGATCTTCCCGACGATGCTGAAGGCCCACGGCGGCTATATCCTGCCGGATAACGTGCCTGCAAACGAATTCCTGAACCTGGAGAACCAGAAAATCTCCACCTCCCGCAACTGGGCTGTCTGGCTGGATGAATACCTGAAGGATTTCCCCGGCAAGCAGGATGTCCTGAGATATGTTCTCACGGCCAATGCCCCGGAGACGAAAGACAATAACTTCACCTGGAAGGATTTCCAGGAACGAAACAATTCTGAGCTCGTGGCCATCTATGGCAACTTCGTCAACCGTGCCCTCCAACTGACCAAGAAATACTGGGACGGCGTCGTCCCTGAATGCGGCGTACTGCAGGAAGTAGACCAGAGAACGATCAGGGAATTCAAGGATGTACAGGAGAAAATGGAAGGCTACCTGGACCACTTCAAGTTCCGTGAAGCCCAGAAAGAAGCGATGAACCTCGCACGTATCGGCAATAAATACATTACGGAGTGTGAGCCATGGAAAGTGTGGAAAGAAGACCAGAAGCGTGTGGAGACCATTCTCTATATCTCCCTGCAACTCGTCGCTAACCTCGCCATTGCCTTCGAACCATTCCTGCCGTTCTCCTCTGAAAAACTCCGCAAGATGATCGGTATGGAGCACTTCGAATGGAACCAACTAGGCAGCACGGACCTGCTCAAACCTGGACATCAGATCGGAGAGATCCAGCTCCTCTTTGAGAAAATTGACGACGAAGCCATCGAGGCCCAGTTGCAAAAACTGGAGAACACGAAGAAAGCCAATGAAGCCAAAGCCTATAAAGCGGAGCCAGTCAAGACCCCCTGCACTATAGAAGACTTCGACAAACTCGATATTCGCGTAGGGCATATCAAAGACTGCCAAAAGGTCAAGAAGTCCAGCAAACTCCTCCAGTTTACCATAGACGACGGGCAAGGGAAAGACCGCACCATCCTCTCAGGAATCGCCAGGTTCTATAAACCGGAAGACCTGAAAGGCAAAGATGTCCTCTTCATTGCCAATCTGCCCCCACGGAAGATGATGGGTATAGAAAGCCAGGGGATGATTCTTTCCGCACTCGATGCTGACAACCGTCTGGCCGTTACGACCATTCTGGATCAGGTCAAACCCGGGAGCAAAGTATGTTAGATGGTCTCCTGCATCTCCTTGCAGGAAACCATTCCCAAAGGAAATATCCTTTATTTAACAATAATCATCCATCATGAAAAAAAGAAATTTACTATTTGGTTCATTTCTGCTTATAGCTCTCTCCCTGTCCGCGCAGACCGCCCGTAAGTTCACACTGAACATCACCGCAGACGGAACGTCAACACTGACCTGTTACCTGGCTGACCACCCTACGGGAAGAGCCGTTGTCGACTGTCCCGGGGGAGGTTACGTATGGCTGTCCATGGACAGCGAAGGCCACGACTGGGCCGGTTATTTCAACCAGAAGGGAATCAGCTATTTCGTGTTGAAATACCGCATGCCGAAAGGCAACCGCCAGTTGCCCGTCAGTGATGCCGAAAATGCCATGCGGCTCGTCCGTGACTCCGCCAGTCAATGGAAGATCAATCCCTACGACGTAGGCATCATGGGATTCTCCGCCGGAGGGCACCTAGCCTCTACCGTAAGCACCCACGCCGACTATGCTGCCCGTCCTGATTTCTCCCTCCTTTTCTATCCGGTCATCACGATGGGGAGAGGCACCCATGAAGGGTCGAAAGACAATTTCCTCGGACCATCACCCAATGCACAGTTAGTCAAAGCCTACTCTAACGAGAAACAGGTACGGGCACACCTCACCCCTCCTGCTGTCATCTTCCTTGCCAATGACGATGATATTGTGCCCCCCGTTGAAAACGGCGTAGCCTACTACACCGCGATGCGGGAGGCAGGCAACGACTGCTCACTCTATATCTATCCCACCGGCGGTCACGGATTCGGCTTCAATCCACACTTCACTTATCATGAACAAGTGCTGAACGACCTCTCCGAATGGCTGTCAACTCATCCCACACCACCCATGAATGCCATCCGTGTAGCCTGCATCGGCAACAGCATCACCGATGGGGCAGGCATTGACATGAGTTCAGAGAAAGGCTATCCCGCCTGTCTGCAGAAAGATCTGGGAACAGGATACCTCGTGAAGAACTTCGGGGTAAGCGGACGGACAATGCTCAACAGAGGCGATCATCCCTACATGAAAGAGTTAGCGTGGAAGGATGCCCTGGCATTTGACCCCGAGATCGTTATCATAAAATTAGGCACCAACGACTCCAAGCCGGAGAACTGGCGTTATGGTCAGGATTTCAGGAAAGACATGCAGCAGATGGTTGACTCACTCAAATCCCTGCCCAGTCATCCGACGATCTATCTTGCGACCCCTATCCCCGCATTCAAGCCGAGTTGGAACATCAATGACAGCGTCATCACGAAAGGGATCATTCCAGTGATCCGGAAGCTCGGACGGAAGAACCATTGTAAGATGCTTGACCTCCACACCTTGTTCTCCCCATACGCCAGTCTGATGCAGCAGGACGGTATCCACCCCACCGCCCAAGGTGCTACCCAACTGGCTAAGATCATTGCCGCAGGAATAAAGGAATGAGACTAACTGATCACCAGCCGGCAGACTGCCGCAAACACAGAAAAAGGCGAACCACAGAGGTCCGCCTTTTTCATTGAATGCCTGACAGACAGGCATTCCAAACAAGGTTACAATCAATAATTTCGAGCATCAATCTCAAAGAAGCTCTGCGGATGGCCACAAACCGGGCAAACCCCAGGAGCCTTAGGACCGATTACGATATGTCCACAGTTACGGCATTTCCAGATCTTGTCACCATCCTTAGAGAAGACCACATCATGCTTGACATTATCCAGCAGCTTCAAGTAACGCTCCTCATGATGCTTCTCGATGGCACCGACCATCTCAAACTTAGCAGCGATCTCGGTGAAGCCCTCTTCACGAGCCTCCTTGGCCATACGAGGATACATATCCGTCCATTCATAGTGCTCACCGTCAGCACAAATCTGAAGATTAGTAGCGGTATCCTTCAAATCACCACCCTGAAGGTATTTATACCAGATCTTAGCATGTTCCCTCTCATTATTAGCCGTCTCCTCAAAGAGAGCGCCTATTTGCTCATACCCATCCTTACGAGCCTTGGAAGCGAAGAAAGTATACCTGTTACGAGCCTGTGATTCACCTGCGAAAGCATCCTGCAGGTTCTTTTCTGTTTTTGTACCTTTTAAGTTTTTCATAATGTTTTATTTATAATATATATGATCGTCCCTTATCAGGACTTTGTGCAAATATATAAATAAAAAAGGAAAGGAGCAAGAAGAATATGTATAATATTTAATCTTTTTAGAATTACAAACAAAAACGGCCCCATAGTCCTATCTCACCGATCATCGCAACTACGCTGATCAGGTTTCCCAAAGGAGGAAGGTCTCCTGTTGAAAACCAGAAAGGCCCCGCAAAACAAATATTTGCGAGGCCCTTGCTTATTTTCGTTCCGTCCTTCCCGGAGAAGGACGACGGATCAATCAATCTTCCTGATTCTCCCCATCTTCCCGTGGAGCTTCATCCTTAGGAGCTTCTGCGTGATCATGATGTTCGAACCGGCGGTGCTCATGGTACGGACGGCGCTCACGATCACGGTCGCCATATTCACGGCGAGGACGGCGCTCACGTTCCACCCAGCCTTCCGGTTTAGGAAGCAATGCACGATGAGAAAGTTTGTATTTCCCGGTCTTGGAATCAATATCGATCAATTTCACTTTGATCTTATCGCCCTCATGGATACCGGCATCTTCGACCCGCTCCAGCCGTTTCCAGTCGATCTCCGAAATATGAAGGAGACCATCCTTCCCCGGCATAATCTCCACGAAACAGCCGTAAGGCATGATGGAGCGAACCGTTCCCTCATAGACCTCACCCACTTCAGGAACAGCCACGATGGATCTGATTCTGGCCAGGGCAGCATCAATGCCATCCTTATTAGGCGCAGAGACCTGAACGTGTCCCTTTCCATCCGTCTCATCGATAGTGATCGTAGCACCCGTCTCTTCCTGCATCTGCTGGATAATCTTTCCACCCGGCCCGATGACGGCACCGATAAACTCCTTCGGAATATCGAAAGCCTCGATACGAGGCACCTGCGGCTTCAATTCCTTACGCGGCTCAGGCAGAGTCTGGAGCATCTTGTCAAGGATCTGCTCACGGGCACCTTTAGCCTGCATCAGAGCCTCTTCAAGGATCTCGAAGCTCAGACCGTCACACTTGATATCCATCTGTGTAGCAGTCAATCCATCCTTCGTACCCGTAGTCTTAAAGTCCATATCTCCCAAGTGATCTTCATCACCCAGAATATCCGTGAGGATCGCATAGCGGTCACCATCCTTGATCAAGCCCATGGAAATTCCGGAAACCGGTTTCTTGATAGGTACGCCCGCATCCATCAGTGCCAGTGTACCGGCACAAACCGTAGCCATGGATGAAGAGCCGTTACTCTCAAGAATCTCAGATACCAGGCGGATCGTATAAGGGAAGTCAGAAGGAATCTGATCCTTCAGTGCACGCCATGCCAGATGTCCATGACCGATCTCACGACGGCCAACGCCACGCTGGGCTTTAGCCTCACCCGTACAGAACGGTGGGAAATTATAATGAAGGATGAAGCGTTGATAGCCTTTCTCCAAGACATTATCAATCTGCTTCTCATCCAGTTTTGTACCCAGAGTACAAGTACTCAGTGACATTGTCTCCCCACGCTGGAAGATCGCACTTCCGTGAGGCATTGGTAGAGGAGAGACCTCACACCAGATCGGCCGGATCTCATCCAGGGCACGGCCATCCATACGCTTATGAGTATCCAGGACGCTGTTACGCATGGAATCACGCTGCACGTCAGCGAAATAGCGGTCAATTTCCGCATGTTTCTCATCCAGATCCTCCTCAGAGAGATCCGTGTGAGCGGCATCATATTCCGTTACGAAATCCGTCTTGATCTTATCATACGTTTCCTCACGGTGCTTTTTGTCTGCATCACTGGCCTGAGCCTCAGCATAGCACTTGTCATAAAGTTCATCACGAACCTGTTTGCGAAGATCCTCATCATTCGTCTCATCGCAATATTCACGCTTTACATCCGTGCCGAGTTCTTTAGAAAGTTCTTCCTGAAGTTCGCACATCGGGCGTATAGCCTCCTGAGCAGCCTTGAGGGCACCGATCAGGTCCTGTTCAGAAACCTCATCCATCTCACCCTCAACCATCATGATATTCTCTTTCGTAGCACCGACCATGACATCCATATCCGACTTTGCCATTTCCTGGACAGTAGGATCAATGATATACTTGCCATCAATCCTGCCCACCCGGACCTCAGAGATCGGACATTCGATAGGAATATTTGAAGCAGCCATAGCTGCAGAGGCTGCAAATCCTGCCAGCGCGTCAGGCTGATCGACCCCATCAGCCGAGAAAAGCATCACTTGTACATAAACCTCTGTATGGAAATCAGAGGGGAAAAGTGGACGAAGGACACGGTCCACGAGGCGTGAAGTAAGGATCTCACTGTCTGACGCTTTACCTTCACGCTTGGTAAAGCCACCCGGGAAACGACCTGCGGCAGCATACTGCTCGCGATAATCTACCTGCAAAGGCATGAAATCTGTCCCCGGCACTGCTTCAGTGGCTGCACAAACGGTGGCCAGCATGACGGTCTTGCCCATTCGGAGGACAACGGCACCATCGGCCTGCTTTGCAACCTTTCCGGTTTCAATTGAGATGGTCCTGCCATCCGGCAATTGAACTGTTTTCGTAATTACGTTCATCTAAAATTTAATACTTTATTGTTTTGACTAACCTCTAAAAGACTTTACCAAAGCGTTTCTTCAGTAAAAACCGAAGCAAAGATACCTAATTTATTACTTAATAAAGAAGAAAAGCGTATTTATTTATGTTTATTATCGGAAAATGACATCAATTATGTTCCCAGCAAGAGCAATACTGTCTTTTCACAAAGAAAATCCTGTCCGGTCAACAGAAGGAGGCTTACAGGAAAGAATCCGATCAAAAAAGTCATTTTTCAGAAGCACGCATTCTTGAAATTAGTCCCAGGCATGAGAAAAATGCAAGAATAATTTTGTAATCTGCTGCATTTACAGTAAATTTGCAAGAATAATCGACCTAACTCCAGGAGTTGGGAAGAAGGGCACAGTGAACGATTCCGGTGCAGATGAACACAATAAAACCTGAAAATGAAAATAGCTAAGTTCTTTACCACAATTGTCCTCGTCGGAGCAGCTCTGGCAGTCACCTCCTGTTCAAGCAAGAAATTCCATATAGAAGGCAATATCACAAATGCCAAAGACTCGATGCTGTATCTGGAGAACATCAGTCTGAACGGGCCGGTAAAAATCGACTCCATGAAACTCGATGAGAAAGGAGCCTTCGATTTTACGGAGAGTGCTGCCGACTCGGTATGTCCGAACTTCTATCGCCTGCGCATTGCCGGTCAGAGCATCAACCTTTCCATTGACTCCACAGAAACCATTACCGTCAACGCCAGATGGCCCCAGATGTCCACACACTATACCGTCAAGGGTTCCGATGACTGTTCCCGTATCAAGGAACTTTCCCTCATGCAGATGCAGTTACAAGGGCAGATCAACGCCATTGCCCAGAACCCCTCTTTCGGTATCGACTCATCAGAAGTAGCCATCGGGAATCTCATTGACGCTTACAAGAATAAAGTAAAGATCCACTATATTTTCAAAGAGCCGATGAAGGCCTCCTCCTATTATGCCCTGTTCCAGACCGTTCAGATCGGCGGGCAGAACACCCTGATATTCAATCCGCAAGCCTCCAAGTCTGACGTCCAGGTGTTCGCCGCAGTAGCCACGAGTTGGGACACGTTTTATCCCGGTTCGCAGCGCGGCAAGAACTTGCACCAGATTGCCTTACAAGGAATGAAGAACATCCGTATCGTCGCTGCCCAGCAAGCCCAGAAACTTGCTTCCAGCCAGGTCAGCAATGCCGGGCTCATCGATCTACAGCTCCCGGACAACAAGAACCAGGTACAGACACTCTCCTCACTGAAAGGACAGGTAGTGATGCTCGATTTTCATCTCTTCGCAAGTGACCAGAGCATGCAAAGGATCATGTGGCTACGCGGCCTGTACAACAAATATCATAAAGCCGGTTTTGAGATCTACCAGGTGTCCGTAGACCCGGACGAATCTTTCTGGAGACAACAGACCGCATCTCTACCATGGATCTGTGTACGTGACCAAGGGGGAGTACAAGGACAGAGCCTGCAGGAATACAACGTGCAGACCATTCCGACTTACTTCCTCATAGACCGGAACAATGTGCTCCAGAAACGGGATGTGCAAGTCAAGAATATCGACCAAGAGATCCAGGCACTGTTGAAGCGATAACGCTACGCAAAGAATCGGTCAAGCCTTACTATCATGAACAAACCAATCTTACTGACCGGAATCCTCGCCATGATTATGGCCGGGACACAGGCAAAAGTCCGACTCCCCCATCTGCTGGGAGACGGGATGATCCTTCAACAACAGACGGACGCACGTCTTTGGGGATGGGACCAGCCGGGGAAGACCATTCGCGTATCCCCATCCTGGACCTCGCGGGAATATACTGTCAGAACCGGAAAGGACGGCAAATGGCAGTTGACCGTCAGGACGCCGCCAGCCAGTTATACTCCCCATTCCATCACGTTTGATGACGGAGAATCCACGACCCTCAAAGGCATCCTGTCAGGCGAAGTATGGGTCTGTGCAGGACAGAGTAATATGGAGATCACCCTCAAAGGGTTTAATAATTGTCCGGTTAAAGGATATAATCAGGCTGTCCTGGGTGCCCTTCATCATCAAGGCATCCATTATGTGAAGATTCCGAGCGTGATGAGCATGAAACCTCTCGACGATGCAGACTGTATATGGAAGACCATCACCCCAAGTACCGTTGGAGACTGTTCTGCGGTGGGTTACTTTTTTGCACGACTCATCAGCAAGACACTGAATGAACCAGTAGGACTGATCATGGCCAATAAAGGAGGTACCCGCGTGGAAAGTTGGCTCGATGCCGATAATCTGAAGAGATACACCAGCGAGAGCCTGGATTCTATGACCAATGTCAGAAAATACGAAAGGAATGACTATCTCCGTCCACTGGTATGGGGGAACGGTACCTTCTGTCCTATCCTCAACTACACCGTAAAAGGTATTCTCTATTATCAGGGATGCTCGAATGTCGGTGACCCGTCAGGACAGTATGCCAAGCGCCTGGAAATACTTGTCAGCCAATGGCGGCGGGATTTCCGGCTCGGAGACATCCCCTTCTATTACGTACAGATCGCACCCTACTTCTATGGTGACAAAAAGGGAGATGCAGGAGCCAGGTTACGGGAAGACCAATGGAAAGCATCCAAGGTAATACGCGACTGCGGGCTGGTGTGCACGGATGACTGCGTCTACCCGTACGAGAGCCAGCAGATCCATCCCTGCCAGAAAAAGCCCGTCGGAGAGCGGCTGGCCCTTCAGGCTCTGAACAAGACTTACGGAATAAAAGCCCTATGGTGTGAGAGCCCCGAGTTCAAAGACTTGAAAATCAGTCATGATACCTGTTATATCCATCTCCAGAATGATTACGGTGCGATCAGCCGATATGAGGACCTCGAAGGTTTTGAGATCGCGGGAGCGGACAAGATTTTCCATCAAGCCCATGCTTCCTATTACTGGACGAAGGGGATCATTCTCACCTGTCCGGAAGTAAAGAATCCGGTAGCCGTACGCTATGCATTCCGCAACTGGGGGTACGGTAACGTCAAGAACCGTGCCCTGCTACCCCTCTTCCCTTTCAGGACCGACAACTGGGAATGAACAGATTTTAATCACTGATAGAATGCACCCTTTAGAAAAATTCAAGTATTGTCCTGTGTGTGGCTCTTCCTGCTTTGACGTGCAAGATGAAAAGAGCAAGAAATGCAAGCACTGCGGTTTCGAATATTTTCTGAACCCCAGTGCTTCTACCGCAGCTTTTATCATCAATCAAAGGAAAGAACTTCTCGTAGAAAGAAGAGGACGGGAACCGGAAAAGGGGACGCTGGACCTTCCAGGCGGGTTTACCGATATAGGAGAAACCGCTGAAGAGGGAATTGCCCGGGAAGTTTGGGAAGAGACTCACCTTAAACTCACCTCCACACAATATCTTTTCAGTTTGCCCAATATTTACCATTATTCAGGCATGGATATTCCCACACTTGACTTTTTCTTCAAGTGTGCGATCCGTGAAGGTCAGAGTCCCAAAGCTTCAGATGATGCGGCTGAACTGATATGGATACCGCTGAATGATTTGCACATAGACCAGTTTGGCCTGTCTTCTATCCGTCAGGCACTCCACCGGTTGCTGGATTAGCCGCGAACCGAACAAAACGATCTTTTCCTGCAAGTGCACCGTCTTCTTTATCCGACGTGCAAATGCAAGAAAGGATTTTCTATTCATGAAAACCAGACGATTTTCTGTTTTCTTCCATCTTCTCCCAGCTGCAATAGTTAATAGTTATAAATTACGCCTAAAAACATTAAAAAACGAAAAAATAATTTTATATAATAAGGTATAAGCCAAAACTTTGCTTATTTTTGCGCCCAAAATGAGACCTGTCAGCAAATGACAGACATCTGAGATCATTTCCGGCATTCTGCAAACAGTTTAAGGTAAAAAATCAACGACAAAAACGGTCTCAGAAATTGTGAATTTAATCTTGGAACAAAATCAGGAAGGAGAAGGCGAAGTGAGGAAAATCAGGCTTTCTGATCTATCTCACAAAAGCCATTATAAAACAATTAAAGAGCGAGATATGCAAGAAAATTTGGTTATCGTCGAGAGTCCCGCAAAAGCCCGGACCATCGAGAAGTTTTTAGGGAAAGACTACAAGGTAATGTCCTCTTACGGCCATATCCGTGACCTCAAGAAGAAAGAGCTCAGTATAGATAAGAAGACGATGGACCCTACCTACGAGATTCCGCCGGAAAAGAAAAAACTCGTAGCAGACTTGAAAGCAAACGTCAAAGATGCCAGGAAAGTATGGCTGGCATCTGATGAGGATCGTGAAGGAGAAGCCATCTCCTGGCATCTGTGTGAAGTATTGGGCCTGGATGAGGGCAAGACCAGCAGGATCGTATTCCATGAAATTACTAAACCTGCCATAATAGAAGCCATCAAGCACCCCCGCCATCTGGATATGAACCTGGTCAACGCCCAGCAGGCACGTCGCGTCCTGGACCGACTGGTAGGATTCAAACTCTCCCCCGTACTCTGGAGGAAAGTAAAACCTGCACTGAGTGCCGGCCGTGTCCAGAGTGTAGCCGTCAGACTGATCGTAGAACGGGAGAGAGAAATACAGAAATTCCAGAGCGAGCCTTATTATCGTGTCAACGCCATCTTTGCCCTTATCAGTCCTGATGGCAGCGCCTCCGAAGTAAAAGCTGAATTGAACAAACGCTTTAAGAAACACGAAGAGGTGTTAAAGTTTCTGGACCTTTGCAAGAATGCCACTTTCTCCGTGGAAGAGGTAACCAAGAAACCATTAAAGCGTACGCCAGCACCTCCTTTTACTACATCAACCTTACAGCAGGAAGCCGCCCGCAAACTCGGATTTACGGTCAGTCAGACCATGATGGTAGCCCAGCGGCTGTATGAAAGCGGGCAGATCACCTATATGCGAACCGATAGTGTCAACCTCTCCAGCCTGGCCATCAATACCAGCAAGGATGAGATCATCAAACTCTACGGAAAGGAATACAGCAAGCCCCGCAATTATGTCACTCACTCCAAGGGAGCCCAGGAAGCCCATGAGGCCATCCGCCCCACTTTTATGAGTAATGCAGAAATAGATGGCACCTCCCAGGAACGCCGCCTCTACGACCTGATCTGGAAACGTACGGCAGCCTCCCAGATGGCCGACGCACACATAGAGAAGACTACCGCAGGTATCTCCCTCAGCAACGCCAAGGAAAAATTTATTGCTAACGGGGAAGTCATTGCTTTCGACGGATTTTTGAAAGTTTATCATGAATCCACTGATGACGAGGACAACAGTGCCGAAGATTATGTTCACAGCCTGCCCGTCATGAAAGTCGGTGACCAACTAGAACGCCGTGAAGTTTCCGCCACTGAACGTTTCTCCCAGGCGCCGTTACGTTACACGGAAGCCTCACTGGTGAAGAAACTCGAAGAACTGGGCATCGGGCGTCCTTCTACATACGCCCCGACCATCTCTACCATCCAGCAACGCGGCTACGTGCAGAAAGGAGACCAGCCCGGCAAGGAACGCAACTACACAATAGACTCTTTGAAAGGGCTGCAGGTCAGCCAAAGGACGAAAACGGAGATGACAGGATCAGAAAAAGGCAAACTCGTCCCTACGGATGTAGGAATCGTCGTCAATGACTTTCTGATGAAAAACTTCCCGGAAATCATGGACTATAATTTCACCGCCAAGGTAGAACACCAGTTTGACCGCATCGCTGACGGGAAGGAAGAATGGCACACGATGATGAAAGATTTCGACAAGAAATTCGAACCCACCGTCACCGAGGTGATGAACGCCCGTAACGAGCATAAGGCCGGCGAGCGCCAACTGGGCATTGATCCCAAGAGCGGGAAGCCTGTATTTGTCAAGATCGGACGTTATGGCCCTGTCGTACAGATCGGCTCAGCCGAAGATAAGGAAAAACCACGTTTTTCCCAGATTCCAAAAGACAAGAGCATGGAGACGCTGACCCTCAGTGAAGCCCTGGATCTCTTCAAACTGCCACGGACAATAGGAGACTATGAGGGTACCCCCGTCACGATCGGTGCAGGACGGTTCGGCCCATATATCCTTCACAACAAGAAATATGTATCCATTCCAAAGGCAGACAATCCAATGACCATCACCCTGGATACCGCTGTCAGCCTCATCGAGGCCAAACGCGAAGCAGATAAAAAGCGTCATCTGAAATCATTTGATGAAGTCCCCGGACTGGAAGTCCTCAACGGACGTTACGGTCCTTACATCTCCTACGAGAGCAAGAACTACCGCATCCCGAAGGACCTTCATGACAAGGCAGCAGAACTGACCTCCGCACAATGTATGGATATTATCAAGAATGCTCCAGAGCCCCGTACGAAAACCCGGAAAGTCAAGAAGTAATACGAAGATGAAAGACGGAACGGATGAGTAAGGCGAACGAATGAAAAGAATCATCATCATCGGATATATGGGTGCAGGAAAGACTACTGTAGGCAAAGCACTTGCCACGGACCTGAACCGCCAGTTCTACGATCTGGACTGGTATATTGAAAGCAGGATGCGGAAAACGGTCAAACAACTCTTTGATGAACGTGGAGAGACCGGTTTCAGGCAGATTGAACATAACATGCTTCACGAGGTAGCCGAATTTGACCAGGTAATACTGAGTTGCGGCGGAGGCACCCCTTGTTTCTTTGATAATATGGACTATCTGAACCATCAAGGCGAGACCATTTATCTGAAAGCCACTCCGGAAGTACTCTACCGGCATCTGAAGATGGGAAAGACAGTACGCCCGCTCCTGCTCCACAAGACCCCTGAGGAAGTCCAGACCTTTATCCGGCAGCAACTTTCTGAGCGTGAACCGTTCTATCTGCAAGCTCAACATGTCCTGGACGTCAACTTGATGGACAATTACGAGAAAATCAAGATCACGGTGGACCAGTTAGAAAAAATGATAAAATAATTTTAAGTACCCGTTATCAGGAAATCTGATAAAAAACTTCTCTTTATCAAGCAATGAAAAAGTGGACGATTGAAGACTCGGAGGAACTCTATAACATCAAAGGATGGGGTACCTCTTACTTCGGCATCAACGAAAAAGGAGATGTCTATGTAACTCCTTGCAAGGACGGCACGCAGATTGATCTGCGTGATGTAATGAACGAATTGGCGCTTCGCGACGTCACGGCACCTGTCCTTCTCCGTTTTCCAGATATTCTGGACAGCCGTATCGAAAAGTTTGCAAACTGCTTTGCGAAATCAAAAAAAGAGTATGATTTCAAGGGACAGAACTATATCATCTATCCTATCAAAGTCAATCAGATGCAGCCCGTCGTAGAAGAGATCATCTCCCATGGGCAGAAATTCAACCTGGGACTGGAAGCAGGGTCAAAACCAGAACTGCATGCTGTGATTGCCGTACAGTGCCAGAGTGATTCTCTCATCATCTGCAATGGTTATAAAGACCAGAACTATATCGAGATGGCCATGCTTGCACAAAAAATGGGCAAGCATATTTTCATCGTTATTGAGAAACTGAACGAGCTCGACATTATCGCCAAGGTTGCCAAGGACTTGAATGTCAAACCCAACCTGGGCATCCGCATCAAACTTGCATCTACCGGATCAGGTAAATGGGAAGAGAGTGGCGGAGACGCTTCAAAATTCGGGTTGACTTCCTCAGAGATTCTGGAAGCCCTGAGGAAACTGGATGCGATGGGACTACACGACTGTCTCAGGTTAATTCATTTCCATATCGGCAGCCAGGTTACCAAAATCCGCCGTATTCAGGATGCCCTGCAGGAAGCCGCACAGTTCTACGTCAACCTCCATAAGATGGGCTATCATGTAGATTTTGTAGACTGCGGCGGCGGACTCGGGGTGGACTATGACGGCACTAGAAGTTCAAGCAGTGAAAGTTCCGTCAACTACTCCATTCAGGAATATGTCAATGACTGTGTCTACACCTTCGTCGACGCAGCGAACAAGAACCATATACCCCATCCGAATATCATTACGGAAAGTGGCCGCAGCCTTGCCGCACATCATTCCGTGCTGATCATCAACGTGCTGGAGACCGCCTCTCTGCCGGAAATGCCGGAAGAATTCGAGGCCAAGGAGACCGACCACCAACTCGTCAAAGACCTTTACGAAATCTGGGACAACCTGAATCCCCACTCGATGCTGGAAGACTGGCACGATGCAGAACAGATCAGAGATGATGCGCTGGAACTCTTCACCCACGGGATCATCAACCTGGAAACCAGGGCAGAGATCGAGAGTATGTACTGGAGTGTCTGCCATGAGATCAATAATATGGCCAAGACCATGAAGCATGTTCCGGATGAACTGCGCGGTCTGGACAAGATCCTGGCCGATAAATATTTCTGCAATTTCTCTCTCTTCCAAAGTCTCCCGGACAGTTGGGCTATTGACCAGCTCTTTCCAATCATGCCCATAGAAAGACTCAACGAAAAACCCACACGAAATGCGACCATACAAGACATCACCTGTGACAGTGACGGCAAGATTGCCAATTTTGTCAGCAACGATCATATCACCAATGTCCTCCCTCTCCATCCCCTAAAGAAGGGAGAGCCTTACTATCTGGGCGTATTCCTCGTGGGGGCATATCAGGAAATTTTAGGAGATATGCACAATCTCTTCGGAGATACCAATGCGGCTCATATTACCGTGAAGGACGGTCATTACAATATAGACCAGATCTATGACGGAGAGACCGTCTCAGACGTTCTAGGGTATGTGCAATACAATCCTAAGAAGCTCGTCAGGCAACTGGAACAGTGGGTCACCAAGAGCATGAAAGAAGGCAAGATCTCCCTGAAAGAGGGAAGAGAATTTCTCAATAACTATCGCAGTGGCCTCTACGGATACACCTATCTGGATTAGTCTGCCGGTCTCCTCGCTGGAAAGCACGAAGTACCGTCACCCTGCAGGAAGACCTCCCGTTTTCCAGACTACGATAAAATACTCGGAAAAATGAAGAAAGAACATCTGACAATCGTAAAAGTAGGCGGTGCCGTCGTGGAAGATCCGTCAAAATTTGAAGAATTCCTCACCTCTTTTACAGCCCTTCCCGGTCATAAAGTGCTGATCCATGGAGGAGGGCGTAGTGCTACAAAGATAGCTGCAGCCCTGGGCATCCAGAGCGAGATGGTGGAAGGCCGCCGTATCACGGATGCCAATATGTTGCGAATCGTGACCATGGTCTACGGAGGTCTGGTCAACAAGAACCTGGTCGCCAGGCTACAAGCTATGGGACTCAATGCCTTAGGGCTGACAGGAGCCGATCTGGATATGATCCGCAGCCACAAACGCCCACTGGTCAATGGCATCAATTTCGGTTTCGTAGGAGACATAGAGCGGGTCAACGGTTATGCCCTGCAAAGCCTCATTGAACAAGGTATCCTGCCGGTAATAGCCCCTTTGACACACGATGGCAAGGGACAATTACTCAACACCAATGCCGATACCATCGCCGCGCAAACTGCCCAGGCCCTGGCAAGACTTTATGAGGTAACACTGGTCTACAGTTTTGAAAAAAATGGAGTACTCCGCGATCCAGAGAACAGCCACAGTGTCATCCCTAAAATTACCCGTTCTGATTTTGATCAATTCGTGAATGACGGAACCGTGGCAAAAGGGATGATTCCCAAACTTCAGAATGCGCTCAACGCCGTAGACCAAGGAGTCAAGGAAGTCATTATTACCAAATATTCAGCCTTGAACGGACACCAGGGTACTCAGATCCTTTAATAACCGGATTCTCCGGTCATTTTAAGAAAAAGGAGTAGCTCATAAGTTAATGAATATTAAAATCGAGAGAAACTGCCGATTGACTGTAACTTTCAGTTAACCGAATCGTCATTGAATTAGAGAGGATGAAAAAGATTAGCTTTCGTAACGATGTGTTGCCGCTGAAGAATCAACTCTTCAGACTGGCGTTGCGCATCACTCTCAACCGAGAAGAAGCGGAAGACATCGTGCAAGATACGCTGATCAAAGTCTGGAACAACCGGGATAGATGGGAAGAATTAGACTCTATAGAAGCTTACTGCTACACCATCACCCGCAACCTTTCCCTCGACCGCCTCAAGCGGCAGGAGAACCAGACCGCCTCACTGGATGACGATACGGTAACCGAACAGGCAGACCATTCCTCCGATCCTTCAGAGAAAATGATTCAAGAAGACCGGATGGAAAGAGTAAAAGAAATTGTAGACACCTTACCGGAGAAGCAGCGGAGTTGCATACAACTTCGTGATTTTGAAGGAAAATCCTACAAAGAGATCGCCACAATTATGGATATTACCGAAGAACAGGTAAAGGTAAATCTCTTCCGCGGACGTCAGTACATTAAAAAGAAATATCAGGAACTCGACAAATATGGACTATAAGTACATTGAACAACTTTTGGAACGCTACTGGAAGTGCGAGACTACTCTCGAAGAAGAGGAGATTCTCCGTGCGTTCTACAGCCAGAAGGATGTTCCCGATGAACTTCTTCCGTACAAGGATCTTTTCTGCTATACGCAAAAAGAAATAAAGGCGGATGTTCTGGGGGACGATTTCGATCAGAAGGTGTTGTCGAAGACAGAGGGGACGAGAACAGTTAGTGCCCGTGTGATCACCATGCGGCAACGTCTGATGCCTCTGTTCAAGGCTGCTGCCATTGTCGCTATCCTCCTGACACTGGGCAACGCAGCCCAGGTGCCGTTCCGGGAAGAAAACAAACCGGCTGCAAGCACGACAGGCCCAAAGACCATAAGAGGTGCTTCCGTGGCCATGGGAGCGGATACTGCCGTCATGGACAGTGTCCAGCAGAGTAATGTGGTGCCTAGTACTCCTACTCCTGCCGGTACGATATTGAAATAGAATTTTTCTATGCTTTCTCTATAAAAAAATCATGTTTAGTTAAAACAACAACTCTTGAAACTGTGAAGTTTCAATTCTCTCAAATTTTTCATAACATACTAACGTAGAAAGAGGGCCGCCAATCTCGTGAGATCTGACGGCCCTTCCTCTTTTTATAGGGATCCATGCCTGCGGACAGCAGACTCCGGCTCAAATAATATTGTTGATTTTTTAACGATAAGAAAGAGTCATAGTCACTGATTCTCACGGCCATAGTCAATTGTGACCGATATGGTGCATTTTGACCCCCAAAATGGTGCATTTTGCTCCTCCATGACTATACGCCCGGAATCAGGTGTCACAGGGACTTTAAGGCCGTAGAATCAGAGGTATACTGTAAACAACAACAATATTATTTGAACCTTTTCTTTTTCATACCTGCAACTTTAGTTCTACTCCACTGCTTACGCTTACAAGGGCTAAGCCTTTTTCATTCTCATATACAACTGATAGATGCTGGGAATGAGGATGCAGAAAGAAAATACAATACCTCCGGTCATCAGCCGAGCATTACCATGGAAAAGATCAATAAGTTTGCCGTCTTCCATCCACGGCATGAGATTAAACATGAAATAGGCGACCGTATTGTTGACCCAGTGCAGGATGACACCAGGGATAATACTATCCGTACGATAATACATCCACCCCAGCAGAAGTCCGATAGCAAAAGCATGCAGTCCCTGGGCGACATTACCATGCATAAAAGCAAAGACCAAAGCCGAAAGAGCAATCGCTCCCCAGTGCCATTTCTGATGAAAGAGTTGGAGCAGGACACGCAGGACACCTCCACGGAAGACCATTTCTTCAGCCAGAGGAGCAAAGATGCCAATAGCAATATACCCCCATGGATTCTTCATCACACTGTCAAAAAGTTGTCCGTAGTTCTCCGGCATGACCAGATTGAATTTCTCATCCAGCCATTCAGCCGGCAGGATCGTTCCCAGAGTCAGGAGGACAACCCAGATCATGACTCCCCACGGTTTGGACTGCAGGTAGGTACGTGACACCGGAGACCATTTCAAGCAAGCAAAAAGAACGATGGTGATGACACTGCTCAAGGCTGTAGTAATGGCCACCAGTGCCCCCTGACGACCAGCAGCCATTCCCTGAAGGACTAGTTGAAACGGTTGATGACTATGAACTGCCACGATTAAGGTGCCAGCCATTTCGACGATCACCTGGATCATAAAAAAAGCAATTACAAACCAAACGACATCTAAGATTCCCCGTGTTGTCTTATTCATTTTCCAAATCTTTATCAAATTGTTCATTTACCATTTTCTCATCCTCACAGAGTTGGCGCTGCAAAGCCTCAATTGTAGGAAACTTCTTATCCTCACGTATGCGGTGCATAAAACTGACGAACAGTCTTTTCCCATAGATATCTCCTTCAAAGTGAAAGATATTCACCTCCAAGGTCACCTGTTTCCCTCCAAAGGTAGGACGTGTTCCGATGTCCATCATTGCCCGCATATAAACCATTGACCCTTCGATCCGCGCCATGACGGCATAAACCCCCATTGCCGGTACGAGTTGATCATATTCCCCTGTATCCAGGTTAGCCGTCGGGAAACCCAGTTTACGTCCTTCCTGATGTCCCCGCACCACCCTTCCGAATAAAGTATAGGGATACCCCAGGCAATGATCTGCCAGTTCCACCTCCCCTTCTCTGAGTAAAGAGCGGATGACCGTAGAACTCACATTGACCCCATTCAGTACAAAGGCAGTACTTTTCACCACCTCTATGCCCAGTTGTCTGCCATATTTCACATATTCGTTAAAACCCTCAGACCGATTATGCCCGAATCGGTTATCATATCCGATATAGAGCCTTCTGACATTAAGCCGGTCACGCAATATTGTTTTCATAAAATCATAAGCCGACAAGGCAGCCATCTCCCGGTCAAAGTGAAGTACCACCGTATGATCAATTGCCGTCTTGGAGAGCAAGACGAGTTTTTCATCCAGTGTACTCAGCAACTGAGGTTGATAATCACTCTGAAGCACCTTGCGCGGATGCTGGTCAAAAGTTATCACCATCGAATCCAATCCTTCCCGGTGAGCATCATCCACCACTTGCCTGATCAGAAACTGATGGCCACGGTGTACTCCGTCAAAGAAGCCGATGGTTGCCACGCAAGGCCTCATTTCCGGGATTTCATGACCATTCCTATAATATATCTTATCCATGATGATACTTACAACCTATTTACCCATTTCTATCCATTCCCCCAAAGAAGAGACCCAATTATGATCCTTCGTATGGTGAAAGGTCTTCAGTCCAAGTCGGGCAGCACCCTCCAGATTCACTTTCGTGTCATCGATAAAGACCGTCTCTGATGGACAGATACCTGTCTGTTGCAGTACTGTCCGGAAGATTGCCTCAGAAGGTTTGACGAGGTGCATCTGATAGGAAAGGAAACATTTTCCAAAATAATCATTCACCGTATATTTTCCATCGTTGAAAAACTCACGGACACTGAAAGTCCAGTGCATAACATTCGTATTACTGAGCAGGAAGAGATGATAGCCTTTCTGGTGCAATTGCAGCAGCCGCTCCTTTTTTATGTCCGGAATACCTGTCAGCAACTGGTTCCAGGCCCACACGATATCCTCATCAGGGACCAGGCAATCAGAGACGCTGCGGACATGGTCACAGAATTGTTTTTGATTGATCGATCCCGTCTCAATATCGAAGAAAAGATCTTCCGTAAGATGGTCCTGCACATAATGAGCGATCTTCCCCGCTCCAAGTTTGGTAAAGGCATCCACACAACGCTGAACATCCAAACCGACGAGCACACCGCCCATGTCAAATATTATATTCTTAATCTGATTCATTCCTGTTTTTATTCAAATCTTTACCACTACTATATCTATTATACATCATCAGCATTTCTTTTTTGAAAGTCACGGAAGAGCAGCACCCACCTACCAAGAACCAGCAGTCAGGTCATTACTTTCTCACTCCTTGTGACGCGCAGCCAGTCTCTCGACAGCACGACCGGCCTCTCCTCCCCACAGCACCATTGAAGTGGCACCGATAATGATCATCCACTCCTTGAAAGACAAAGGTTCCGTACGGAACATATTGCCGCCGAAAGTCACAATCAGCCACTGACCTACCAGGATGATCAATAACACCCAGAACATCCCCTTGTCTGCGAAGAAATGATGGAAAGCCGAATGGTGGCTGCCCAAGGCCTTGGCATTGAAGAGATTCCAGAACTGAAGCATCACGAAAGCCGTAAAGAACCATGTCAGTTCATGTACGCTCACCCCTCCTTCCGGTCCGCGTCTGACACACCAGAGCAAGAACAGGAACATAACCAGGAAGAAGAAGAAACCGCAGCTAAAGATGGCAATACCGATGGGTCTGGTGATGATAAAGCTGTCTGGATTCCTCGGTTTTTCCTTCAAGACTTCGGGAGAAGGGGGCAGGGAAGCCAAGGCCATTGCAGCGAAGGTATCCATGATGAGGTTCACCCATAATATCTGAATCACGGTCAAGGGCAGTTGTGTGCTGACGACCGATCCCACGAGGACCAACAGTAAAGCGGTCACGTTCACCGTGAGCTGGAAGAACAGGAAACGCTGAATATTCTTGTAAATGGATCGTCCCCACATCACCGCGCTCGTGATAGAACCAAAGGAGTCATCCATCAGCGTGATGTCGGAGGCAGCCTTGGCCACAGAAGTACCCGATCCCAGGGAGAGTCCCACATGAGCGTAATGCAATGCCGGGGCATCATTGGTACCGTCACCGGTTACCGCCACGACCTCCTTCCCCTTCTGCAGCAATTCCACGAGACGCTGCTTGTCAGCAGGACGCGCCCGGGACATAACCCGGAGGGTCCTGGCACGTTTGGAAGCCTCCTCATCAGAGAGCGCTTCCCATTCTGCGCCGGTAATTGTATAAGGGGACAAATCCGTCCCCGGCTTGACATCATCGAAAAGATGGATCTGTCGTCCTATCTCCACGGCTGTAGCCGAAGTGTCACCCGTAACGATCTTAACCGTTATTCCGGCTTTCTGACATTTACGTACTGCCTCAGGAACCTCTTTCCGGACGGGGTCTGAGATAGCCGTAAGCGCCTCCAGGGACAGGTGAGTCAGCAGATGATCAGATTTGATGATCTCCTCCTCTTCGGGTTCAGATCTGCCCTCCGGAATCCTTTTATAAGCAAAGGCAAGAGTCCGCATGGCATGATTCTGGAAATCCAGCAACTCGTCCTGCGCGTTCTTCCGATTATCATCCGTCAGATCACATAAAGCCAGTATTTTTTCAGGGGCCCCCTTGATGAACAGATACCGCTGTCCATTCACAGCAGCAATGGTAACCATGTATTTTTTCTCTGTAGAGAAAGGCATCTGATCCTCGATGACCAGGTTAGTCCGTAAAGTCTCATAATCGTATCCCTCTCTCCGCATCCAATGCAGCAGAGCCACTTCAGTAGGATTGCCTATACCTTTATCCCCATCCAGTTCCGCTGTCGAATTGACCGCAATAGCCTGTGCGAGGAAGTTCTTTTCCGCCTGTTCACCAGGGCTGACGCCGGTCTTGAAGGGTTCCGGATGGCACAAACACATCCTCCCCACTGTCATCTTGTTTTCCGTGAGCGTGCCGGTCTTATCCGTACAGATAACCGTCACAGCGCCCATGGTCTCACAAGCATGAAGTCTCCGGACCAGATTATTTGATTTCAGCATCCTGCGCATATTCAGCGCCAGAGCCAGTGTCACCGCCATCGGCAGCCCCTCAGGAACTGCCATCACGATGAGAGTTACGGCCATCATGAAATATTTCAGGACGATCTGTGCCAGATAGAAATAATCCTTTGATCCCCAGGCCGGATTTGTCAGAATATCATGAACCAGGAAAAGGACGAAAGCCGCAACAGCAACCAACGAACCGATCTTGGAGATTAGCGCAGCCAACTTGGAGAGCTGGATATTCAACGGTGTTTTTACGGAAGTTTCTGCTGTCGTCAGCTCTGAAACCTTGCCGATCTCTGTTGCATCTCCTACAGCTGTCACCACCGCTTCCCCGCGTCCGCTCATCACCATAGAGGAACGCAAAATAACATTTTTCGGAAAAGCAGCAGCATTCTTAGCGTCTGCCTCTTCTTCCGGTTCAGCCGATTTAGTCGTCACCGGTTCACCGGTCAACTGAGATTCATTGATCTGCAAGTTCCTGGAAAAGAAAAGCCGGCCGTCAGCCGGAATTTCATCACCAGTTTCAACCAGGATAACATCACCCACCACCACATCCAGGCGCGGGATTTCCATCACTTTACCATGACGGCGAACCTTTACTGGTTGTTCCTCACCCAAAGCCGTCAGCAGATCAAACTTATGTGCGGCATCCCGTTCAAAGTAAAAACCTACCGTGGTAGCGAAAAAGACCGCCAGAAGAATGCCGATCGCCTCTACAAAATCATTTTCCAGAAAACCCAGGGCAAGAGAAATTGCTGCTGCTACCAGCAAAACTTCAATGATCGGGTCCTTATATTTATCCAAATACAATTTCCACATCGAAATTTTGTGAGGAGGCGTCAGGAGGTTCTTCCCATACTTCTCACGATTTTCAACCACCTGCTGGTCGGTTAAGCCCTGGGGATTAAAATCCCCCAACTTCTGATTATTATTCATATCTCTACCCTCAATTTTAGCTGAATTCAAGCGGATAATGCAACCGCATTGTACTCTAAGTTTGTTAATTGTTTAAATTTCTCTATAGGGGTCATATAGCCCAATCTTTTCCTGGGTCTGGCGTTCAATATGTTTTGAACGCGCATCACTTGTTCATGTGTTATATCTCCAAAGTCCGTACCTTTAGGGAAGTATTGTCTGATGAGTCCGTTGGTGTTTTCATTGGCACCTCTTTCCCATGAATGGTATGGTTTTGCAAAGTAAATCAAAATATCTAACTTCTCTGCAATTTTTTCGTGAAAACTGAATTCTTTTCCATTATCTGCCGTAATTGTATGTATTAAGTCTTTAACAGGCATCAGAGCGTCAACAGCTGCTTTTGTAAGCGGGCCGGCCTCTTTCCCACTTAAACGGCGTATCCATACAAGCCCTGTAACCCTGTCGTTTATTGTTAATAAGGCACCTTTGTGGTTTCTGCCTATAACTGTATCTATTTCCAAATCACCAAACCTGACCTTTTCATCAACGATTGATGGTCTCTGATCTATATCCACCCGATTCTTGATAAAGCCACGTCCGTTGGTTTTTGAACCTCGTTTGGCATAATGCCTTCCTTTTCTACGTAAGTGTTGGAACAACAACTTGTCACCGGTTCTCTTATCTTTCCATATATACTGATAGATTGTCTCATGTGATACGTATTCCCTTAGGTTTGTCTTAAGGAACCCATTGATTTGTTCCGGGCTGAAATCTGCTTTAAGAAAAATATCCACCATCAGCTGTAATGAAAGATCAAACTTATGAAAGTGAGTACGTCCTTTTATTCGTTTCATGTACTTGCGATGAGCCAAGTCTGCTTTATAGGACTTGTTTCTACCATCAGAGTTGCGACTTATTTCGCGGGATATGGTACTCTTGTTGACTTTTAATTGTCCGGCTATGTCTTTTTATGACTTGCCACTTTGTAATAAGGCAAAGATTTCGTATCTTTGGCCCTCGGTAAGATGTTTCTTCTTCATAAGCAACTGATTGTTGGAGAACTTGAGGATGCAAAGATAGAAACAACTTCTCCACAGAGCAAAGGAAAGGGAAAGATTTCCTTTCTCTTTTTGCTCTGAATATATATTTTTTCCTATTCTTACCTTTCCTCTTGTTCTAATCAGTTGCATTATTCACTTGAATTTAGGTTATGCAAAGTTAATGAAAATCAGACAAACTGCCCACTCGTCGCTTTAATTTAACACCCGCTCGTTGCCCTGGTGACTCTTACAAGAATTAACGGTCAACAGATGCCCTCTGGTTCTCATCATTTCGACATCCATCACAGAATTTTCAGATACTCCTTAAAATTTTCAGCCAGGAATCATTTCCCATGCCTGACCCTTTCTTTTGTTCTCAGACATCCCCGACTGTCCGGCATTGGCGGGAGCAATTGCTCCACACCTTCCAGGAAGCCGATGCTGCGCAGCAAAGCAAGGAAGTTTCCAAAGGTGATGTTCTTATCTTCACCCTTTTCAAATTGACTGATCGTAAAAATGCTTACCCCAGCCCGCTCTGCGACATCACGTTGCGTCAGTTGAGAAAGCAGACGATACCTCTTAAATCGACGTCCCAGATCAGCAATAATCATTGAATTCAACTTCGCATAAATATCATCCTCTTCTACCATATCTTACAAACTCCGGCAAATCAAGACAAACAGTAACTCAATATAATTTGCAAATATAGATATTTCTCTATTTAACACCAAACAAGAAAGCCAACATTTATACAACTTTATTTAATTTTTGACTGTAGTTAACGGGGCGGAGTCAACTGGCTTAAGTCCAGCATAATGAGGGACACAAGATTTTTCACGAATTATTTGCGAAATAGCCGGAAACATTGTATCTTTGCAGCCGGAAACAGCTTCTGTCGTTTTCAACGGACTTGTAGCTCAGTTGGTTAGAGCAACAGACTCATAATCTGGAGGCCATAGGTTCAAGCCCTATCTGGTCCACACTGAACATCAAGGAGTTACAGAAAT
>DHOX01000065.1:0-244 GCA_002409785.1 Prevotella sp. UBA5379
AAGTACCATTTAAATACACCTCAGGAAAGTAAATCTCCGCTCACGATAAATGGTGATTTTGAAGCAGCAATACAAAAAGACTAAAAACGGAAATAAGTATGTATTTGTTTGTACATCCAATACTGGATTTATTCGGATACCCACACAAAAGAGAATTTTATATAGATTGAATGAAGAAGTTGAGTAAGGTTTTATATGTATTTATGATAGTAGCAGGCTCCTTTACATTTATGGGTTGTTCCGC
>DHOX01000065.1:420-19576 GCA_002409785.1 Prevotella sp. UBA5379
TGGGTTGTTCCGCCAATTTATATCCAATATCATATAATAATGGATTTGTACTGAATTGCACTGGAAAAATAATTGCCACGTATAGAAACGGATATATATTAAATAATATGCAAACTGTTATTGGGACTTATAGAAATGGCTATGTACTAAATGCAAAAGACAGTGTAATCGCAACCTACAATAATGGCAGGGTCTTTAAATAATCCTTTATGACTCANNATAAAAAATAACATAATTTGTTTGATAATGCAACTATTTTTAGTTACTTTTGTAACGAAGAATAATATGAACAAACAAGATAAACTTTTAAAGCGGTTCTGCAATCTCCCGAAAGATTTTACTTTTGATGAAATGGAAAGCCTGTTCATTCACTTTGGTTTTAACTTGGAGAATAAAGGTGCTACTTCCGGGNNCTTTAAATAATCCTTTATGACTCAAGGAATCAATCACAGAAAGAATTGAAGGCATTGATAAAAATCAGAAAGTAGATATAACAAAGAAAGGTGGTTGCCCTTAAGCATCCACTTCTTTTTGTTCATGTAATATGAAGATTAGATTGCTAATCATCGTCGTTTCGTGTGATAATCGAAATGACGATCATATTGTAAATTATTTGATGGTTGTATGACATATCCTTTTGTATATTTTTATTCTAAAGCTGTATTGACTTGATACCATTATTATTAAAGGATATATGATGAGGCAAGTTCTGACTTATTTGAAGGCAAATGGTTATTTTGAGAAGGAAGGAAAGTAATATGGGAACAATGAAGTATAAAGGATACACGGGAAGCGTGGATTACAGTGAAGAGGATAATTGTCTTTATGGCAAGGTTCTTGGGATGAGCAAAGATTCCATCACTTACGAGGGACAGGACGTAAATGGACTCCATAAAGATTTCGAGGGAGCGATTGATGATTATCTGGCAAGTTGCGAGGCGCATGGTATAAAACCTAAGAAACCTTATCGTGGTAATCTGAATGTTCGCCTGACACCGGAGATTCACAGCCGTCTCGCCATACTGGCACAACAGGCAGGTACAACTATTAACGGATATATCCGCCAGACATTGGCTAAAGCGACCGGTGTTACCTTATAGCCTCTAGAGTTTATTGGGGATATTCTTGATTATATGGTTGAAACTAATGATGATAACAAACTCTATACCTGGCTCACTAAGAATGTTCCGGAAAGTAAAAATATGACTGGAGGAAAGGAGCAGAAAAACTTTGAAAAGTGGTTGGGAGTAGAAAGTAGCAAACTAAGAAGAATGAATCAAAAAATGGGATACCGCGGTTCATAACGTGGTATCCCAATAGTTTGTAGTTGTTTAGAACTATAAAAAGTCCTTTTTATACCTTTGCAGGTGAGTAAGGGAGTTTGTATAAATCTGCAACGGGTTTGAAAGTAACTTTTCCTTCAACCACATTGATACCCTCATACAATGACGGATCTTCGGCGCAAGCCTTCTTCCATCCCTTTTCAGCCAGTGCGATGGCATAAGGGAGTGTTGCATTATCCAATGCAGGAGTAGAGGTATAAGCTACGGCACCTGGAATATTAGCTACGGCATAGTGTACAATACCCTCTACCGTATATACCGGATCCGTGTGAGTCGTAGGATGTGAAGTTTCAAAACATCCACCCTGGTCAATGGCCACATCTACCAGGACACTTCCTTTAGGCATCAGTTTCAGCATATCTTTGGTAATCAGATGAGGTGTCTTGTCGCCTCGTACCAGGACTGAACCGATCACCAGATCAGTATCGGGTAATTCCTGACGGATATTGTGCTCGGAAGAAAACAGCGTCTTTACGTTCTTAGGCAGGATTTCACTCAATGAGCGTAACCGTGGCAGATTGATGTCCATCAGGGTTACATCAGCTCCAAGACCGGCTGCTTTAAAGGCGGCATTGGTGCCTACTGTACCGGCACCTAATACCAGTACTTTGGCGGGCTTTACACCTGGAACACCTCCTATGAGCATGCCCTTTCCTCCCTGAGGACTTTCCAGGAAACGAGCTCCTTCCTGGACGGACATCCTGCCGGCTACTTCACTCATTGGAATCAATAAAGGTAGTGAACCATCCTTAGTCTTGACCGTTTCGTAAGCGATGCAGGTAGCCCCACTCTTCAGCATAGCGTCCAGGAGCGGACGGTTGGAAGCAAAATGAAAATAGGTAAAGACGATCTGTCCCTTTCGGATCAGTTTATATTCGGGTTCAACCGGTTCCTTGACTTTCACGATCATGTCAGCTTTTGCATAGACTTCTTCTTTTGTCGGAATGATCTTTCCTCCAACTCTAATATAAGCTTCATCGGGGAAACCGCTGTTGATACCGGCTGTGGCTTCTATCAACACCTTGTGGCCCCGTTTAGTCAATTCAGATACACCTGCCGGAGTCATTCCAACCCGGTTTTCATTGTTTTTAATTTCCTTTGGAACACCAATAATCATAAGACGTAAGATTTTAAAATATTAATTAGGTTGATAAAATGAATTCTAAAAAGGATTTATACCCTTCGATAATGTCGTTACAAATCTATTGCTTTTTTATTATAGGGCCAAATAATAATGGCTTAAAGTCTGTGATTTTCTTATTTTTGTTACAATACATCTAAAATATAATATATTATGTGACAGAAATAAACTAAAATGTGTGTTTTGGTTTTAATTTTTCGATAATCGGCAGAATGCTGAAATTATAGCGTATTCATCCTGTTTCTTTGTCATCTACCTGTTTATGAAATCAGTGAGGCTTCTTCTATTGTTGTCTATTCAGGTAAAGTCACTATGGTGCATACGGGAGAGCGCTATGCACCATAAGGCTATGCTGTATGCACCATAGAGGTTCACCGTATGTACCATAGAGTTTTATTGCATGTACCATAGAATGATACAAAAGGTTACGAAACTCTTATGAGTTCGATAGTCCGGTATGATCATCATCTTCTTTCTTTTTCTCCTCTTCCAAGGTCTTCTGAGCAGCCTTGATATTGCGCATTAGTCCGGAATACTTCACTCTTTTTACCGCACTTCCCTTAAAAAGCTTGTGATATTCTTCCACGGTGAGATTTTCCCAGTCTTCCTTCGTCATTTTCAAGAGTTCCAGACGAGGCTGCAGTTCTGGCGTATGGTTGGGGATGGCAAACTGGTTCCACGGGCAGGCTGTCTGGCACCGGTCACATCCGTAAATGACGTTACCCATTTTTTCTTTTGCACTTTCCGACAGATTTCCACGGTTTTCTATGAGTTGGTAACTCAGGCAGAGATTAGCATCCATTTCCTGATTTTCTCGTAATGCATGAGTGGGGCAGGCGTCTATGCAGCGGTGGCATTTTCCGCAGTGGTTTTTCATGGGCTGGTCATAGTCGAGTTCCTGATCCAGGAAAAGTTCACCTAAGAAAAACATGCTGCCTGCCTGTGGAATGATGAGCTGGTGATTTCTGCCGGTCCATCCCAGTCCAGCTTTTTCAGCCCAGTAGCGTTCGAGCACAGGGGCTGAGTCACAAAAGACGCGGTAATGTTCAAAGTGGAAATGTTCCGCCAGTTGTTTCAGTTTCTTTTTGACAATCTCATGGTAATCTTGGCCTAAAGCGTATGCGGAAAACTGAAACTGGCCTGGTGGAAGAGTTTGTGACGGTGTGTAGTTGAGTGCGACGCTGACGATACTTTTCAATCCATCCATCAGCAGTTGCGGATTAAGCCTTTTATCCGTATAGTTACCCATATAGTCCATGCCCGCATTGTCATGTTCAGCCAGCCAGTGCCGGATGTGTGCTGACGTTATGTCATCTACTGTGTCAGCTTTGGCAATGCCGCAAGTAAAAAAGCCGAGGTTTCTGGCCTCGGCTTTTATCTCCTTACTCAAGGATGTAGTATCCTTTTTATTTTTCAACGGTCCAGTCTGCTTATCAATGATCAATAGAAGAGAGAGCCTCTTCTCTCACATAAATTATTATCCCCGGTGGACAATGAATCCGTTCTTATTCGAAAGTCTTGAATTCATAGCCCTGTGCCTTCAGCCATTCCAGAGATTTTGGTAAAGCATAGTGCAGTTTTTCGATGCTTTTGAGGGAATCATGGAAAGTGATGATGCTGCCATTGCGGGCATACCTTTTTACATTGTTGAAAATATCCTGATCAGTCATCCATTTGGAATAGTCACGTGTCAGGAGATCCCACATCACGATCCTGTATTTCCTTCCGATCCACCAATATACACTAGGTCTCATCCATCCGTATGGAGGGCGGAACAGGTGGGCATGGATCAGTTCATTTGCTTTCTGTGCATTTTCTCCGAAACTCAAGGCCATGTGCCGCAGTGATCCGATATGGTTGAAAGTATGATTGCCTACCTGATGGCCTTCCTCAACGATCTGGTTGTACAGATCATGGTACCGGAGAACATTTTCACCGACCATGAAGAAAGTTGCTTTGACATCATATTCCGCCAATGTCTTCAGGATAAAGGGAGTACTTTCCGGGATCGGGCCATCGTCAAAAGTAAGATAAACAGCATGAACATGCTTGTCCATCCTCCACGTTGCACTGGGATAAAGCCACCGCAGCCATTTTGCAGGTTGTTCAATGATCATGTTGATGCTGTCTTCTTATTCTATTCTTCTTCTTTGCTGTTGCCTCCTTGTTGTGGCATCTGTCCGCCACGTCCGCGATAGTAAGTATAGAAGGCATTTACTTTCTGCGACATCTGCCGGGACAGTTTCTTGTCTATCATACCTGCTATCTGAGCTGACTGGTCCATAATCATCAGTTGCTGCATGCAGTCATCCTGATTTTCCAGGAACTGGTCATTTCTCAGCGACAGGAAATAAGTAACATACTGGGAAGCGGTCTTGAATACTTTGTTCACATAGTTCTCAGCTTTGGCTTTTTGTCCACACAGTGCAAAAGCCTGTGCAAAATCAAGACCACCGCTGATGTAGTCGATCGGGACATTATATTCAGGAATCTGTTTCTCGGCGTAAAGCAGAGCTTTCAATGCTTTTCCCTTTTCACCCTTTTGGATCAGGTGCAGGGCAAGTTGGCCGAAGAGCCTTCTGTTCGTATCACACATCCTCATCGTCGTCTCATCGATATAGAGTCCCGGATGGATCAGGTTTCCGAATTTGAAGCGGGTCATCACATTGTGATAAGTCCGGTCTGCATCGAAATTCGTCATGTTCTTGGCATTGGTCGTAAACGGTGTAATCCGGTTAGCCAAACCTTCCTGCATGAAGTTGTCTCCCAGGTTCATGTAGTTTTCCTGACCTACGGTGATGGCCACATAGACCGGTCGGGTCCAGTTGCTCCTGGAGATGATCTCCAGCATCATCAGATCACTCTTGTAAAGAGCACTCTTGCCTGCCAGTGAGATGACCATGCGGTCTGGAATAGAGTCAGAAGGCATCAGCATCCCACTCTTCCTCACTGCATTCTTGTCGATCGTCACATACAACGTATCCGTTGGGATCACATGCATATTCGGATTCTTCGAACGGACCCAGTATTTCATGATGTTTTTCACCTCGAACGGGTTATCACCAAATTCAGCCTTTGCTGCCGTAGGGTTCTCCTTATAGAAATTGAGGACTTGCTGCTTGAGAGAAGGTTCTACCTGTACATATTCATTCGTTCCCGAGCAGTAGTCCAGACGCGGCCATGAGATAGGCAGAGCCGGTGAATCGTATGCAGGACGCTTCATCTGGTCGATATACCAGTCGGTCTGCAGATAACTCAGATTGCAGACCCTGGCATTAGTGCCTACTCCTTCTACTTCCTGGTTATACCACAGAGGGAAGGTGTCATTGTCACCATTGGTGAAGATGATCGGTTTAGTACCCTCTTGCAGGGACATCAGGTAATTCTGCCCGAAATCACGGCAGGTGTAACGGTTGCTTCGGTCATGGTCATCCCATGTCTGGCTGACCATCTCTATAGGTACCAGCAGGCAAAGCACGGCAACGATGGCAGAAATCAAGGTGCCACTGAGGTGCAGGTGTTTTTTCAATAATCCTATGATTGCCGCGACACCCATTCCACACCAGATAGAATAAGCGTAGAACGATCCCGCGTAGGCGTAATCTCGTTCACGAGGCTGCATGGGTGTCTGGTTCAGATAGATGACAATGGCCAGCCCTGTCATAAAGAACAGGAAGAAAACGACCCAGAACTGGCGGATCCCGCGTTTCCCGCGGTAAGCCTGCCAGAAGAGTCCGATCAGCCCCAGGATCAAAGGCAGGCAATAGAACACGTTGTGTCCCTTGTTGGCCTTGAGCTCATCCGGGAGTTTGCTCTGGTCTCCGAGGCGGGCATTATCCAGGAACTTGATCCCTGTGATCCAGTTACCATGTTCGGGTTCTCCATTTCCCTGAATATCATTCTGCCGGCCGGCAAAATTCCACATGAAGTATCTCCAGTACATGAAATTGCACTGATAGGAGAGGAAGAATTTCAGGTTCTCCCACATCGTCGGAACCTTGACCATCACATTCTCTCCACACCGGTCGTAAGGTACCTGTGTACCCTCTACACCGCCCATCCAGTCTTCATAAGCTTGTGCATGACCCTGATCGTACATGCGCGGGAAGATCATATTCTGGGCATAGACGTATGAGGATTTATGGCTCACGATGAAATAACGGTCTTTTTCATCCTTGGACTTCTTCTCTACCCGCTGGTATACAGGAGCACCTGATTTCATGACCGGTGTGCACATGTTACCATCGTTGCGTAATTTCACCTGAGAGGTGTAGGCAGGGCCATAGAACAACGGCCGGTCACCATACTGGTCACGACTCAGATAACTGCCCAGTGTGAAGATGTCCTCGGGGGAGTCTTCGTCCATCGGCGGGTTAGCCATACTGCGGATAGGTATCAGGGCATAACTGGAATAGCCGATCATCAGCATCAGCATACATAAGAGTGCCGTGTTCTTGATTCTAGCTGAGACAAGGGGCTTATTGCTCTTTGTCTTTACCCGGTGGTTGAGTACGAACCAGAGTGCAGACAGGACGATGATCCCGATCACAATTGAGCTCCAGCCGTATCCGTAGAAGGGTATTCCCAGCATGGCCACAGCCAGCACGGCTGCCAGATTCTGACGCTTGAAACTCTTGTCTGTATAGGTTTCGTAAATGGCCCAGATCATGGTTGCCACCAGCAGGATGATATAGATAATCTCACCTGTATTGAACGGGCAGCCCAGGACGTTTACAAAGAACAGCTCAAACCATCCTCCTACGGTGATGATTCCGGGGACGATCCCATACAGTACCGCTGCGATCAGGACAAATCCGACCAGCAGTGCGATGAGTGATCCTTTCAGGTCTGTATGTTTGAATTTCCGGTAATAGAATACCAGCACGATTGCAGGCAGACACAACAGGTTCAACAGATGCACGCCGATGGAGAGCCCTGTCATATAGGTGATCAAGACCAGCCAGCGGTCACTGTGCGGCTCGTCGGCATGATCTTCCCATTTCAGGATCAGCCAGAAGACGATGGCGGTGAATGCACTTGAAAAGGCATAGACCTCTCCCTCGACGGCACTAAACCAGAAGGTATCACTCCAGGTATAGATCAATGCTCCTACTACTCCGGAAGCTTCGATAGCGATCACCTTGGCAGGGGTCAGCTCATCCCAATTCTTCAAGATCAGTTTGCGGACCAGATGGGTGATGGTCCAGAAAAGGAACAGAATACAGGTGGCACTCAGAAGAGCACTCATCGTATTCACCATCTTTGCCACATGAGAAGGATCTGAAGCAAACTGTGAAAACAAATTGGCGACCAGCCCGAAGAAAGGTGCCCCAGGGGGGTGACCAATTTCTTGCTTGAAAGCGGTTGCAATAAATTCCGGACAGTCCCAAAAACTGGCGGTTGGTTCAATGGTGGAACAATACGTAAAGGCTGCGACAACAAAAACGATCCAGCCGAGTATGGTGTCCACTAATTTGTACTTTTTCATTAATATAAAAAAACGTGTAACTTCGAAATACGGTTGCAAAGATAATAAAAAGAAAAGAGAAAAAGACTTTATAGAAGTTTTTTTAACCATATTATCTTTTTGAGAGTATCTGGTTTGGAAAATGCTTCCTGGGAGGCTTTGTCGTCTATGGGACTGACAGTAGGTTTCCTGCTGGCTGTCAACTCCTTAAACGGTCTCTGTGACAGGTGTCAGGATGCTTGCTGTATGTAGAAGTGGTTTCATATTTTCAGGAAATGTTCTTCGAGAGTCTCTTTAGGAATATTGGGATTTGCATGATAATGGAGTTTGAGGTTGACGCAGGCCACGTGTTTGACATTCGCGAGTGTTTCCGCAATATCGTGACTGACGATTACGATGGCGCAATCTTTATTCAAGTCGGCAAGCATCTGGTACATCTGTTCCTGGAACCTTTTATCTATGTAGGTGTTCGGCTCATCCAGCACGATGACATCAGGTCTGGAAACAACAGCCCGGGCCAGCAGGACCCTTTGCAGTTGTCCTCCGCTGAGAGCACCTATCGGCCGTTTTTCGAATCCGGTCAGTTCCATTCTCTTTATGGTTTCTGTCACTTGCTGCCGCTGAGCCTGGGTATAAGGTCTCAGGAAGCGTTTTTGCCGGCTGAGTCCGGAGAGGATAACCTCGTAGACTGAGATCGGAAAAGCCTTATCTATGGTGTTATACTGAGGCAGATACCCCATAGTGATTTCCTTCACCGGCAGGCCGTTCCGATAGTATCTGACCGTACCAGACAAGGGTTTCTTCAAACCCAGGAGAATCCGCACAAGTGTTGTCTTTCCTCCACCGTTAGGACCGATAATGCCGAGGTAATCGTGATCATATATGGTAAGGTTAGCATGCTCCAAGGCGATCTTCTCGCCATAGCCGGCGGTTATGTCTTGTATTTCTATTAAATGTTGTGTCATCATATCATTCATTCTTGTGACTGTATTTGGCCGGCTATTGCAGAGAGCAGGCTACGAGCAGCATTTCTTTCTTCCATTCATAATTTAGGGGATCTATGTCTTTCGGCTGTGCTTTGGCAGCAAATGCAATGGTCATTGCATTACGCGGGCTGAATTGCCGTTGGATGAAAATGGTTTTCACATGAAGTCTTTGCGCCTTCTGTACCAGTTGCTGCATTTCTCTGGCACTTGGCTCGCGACCTTCCTGTTCCATGGGGAGTTGGATGAGATGATAGTCACGTGCAAAATAGGTGAGGATGGGATGGTAGATGACGAAAGCTCTGGACTTCCTGCCTGTGTCCTGATGTAAGATGGCTTTTACCTCATGGTCTGTCTGATGGATCACTTTCAACATTTTATTCAGATTATTCTTGAAAGTCATACTGTCCTGTGGGGCTACTTCCACCAGGGCATGACAGATATTTATTGAAATGATCCGGGCATTCTTACAACTCATCCAGGTGTGTGGATCAGGTACTCCTGGGGCTGAATAAGCCTGAGCTATTCCCTTCGAAGAGTTGATGACTTTCAAGTGTGGCGCATTCTTCAGGAGACGGCTCATCCATGTTCTTTCAAAGCCGATGTTTCCCACCTTGATATACAATAAGGTATGTGAAAGTTCAACCATCTGCCGCGGAGTCGGCTCATAATCTTCCGGACTGTTGCCCGGCCGGACCATCGTCTCCACATTGAAATCCTTTCCGGCAATTTGTTCAGTGAAGTAGCGCAGCGGTTCTATGGTTACCATGATCGTCTGCCTTCTGCTGTTCTCCGGGCTGCTGCAGGACGTGAACCCGAGCAGGCATAAACCTAAAACAAATAATGTTCTTTTCATAAATTTACCGAAGAAAATATATTGTTGATGATGATCTCTGTAATCCTCCGGTCAGGCCAACTGTATTTCTGATGTCTGTTAACCGGAGAATGGAAAAACGATGGCAACCCCATAGATTACAAGTACATAGCGCAGGACTTTACCGATGGTGATGCTTGTCACGGAGATCAACAGGTTAGACCGCATGTATCCCAGAAGGATCGTAATTGCTGAGCCGATGATGGGAAGAAAGGCGAAGAAACCAATCCATGCACCATGACCGGACATGAACTTCTGAGCTTTATCCAGGTCCTTTTGCCTGACATGCAAGTATTTTATGGTCCACTCTATTTTCCCCAGCCTGCCGATGCCATAGTTGAGCATGGACCCGCCTACGTTGCCTACAGATGCGTAAATGAGAAGTTCCCACGGTCTCAGTCCTGCTGCAATGAGCGCCACCAGCAGTGTCTCGCTGCTGAAAGGGATAAAACTCCCGGCCAGGAAGGCTCCCACAAGCATACCCCAGTAGCCCCAGTTGTTCAGAATGTCAGTGAAGGACCCCATAGATTATAAACGGTGAGCGCCAGGGCAATGACGGAGAGCACACAGAAACTGATGTTGGATGCTTTCGTATGGCTCAAGGCGATAAAGTGGGCAATCAACGGAGCTGTGTTCACGATGAGAATGGGCAGCAGTTGGTTGTACAGACGGGGCTGGAGCAGAACAAATACCATCGTCAGGATAGCCATGGTGCTGAATATCTCATACAGCATTCTTGTGCGGATCTTGTCCTTGTAGGTGCTCCTGGCGAAGTGGACAATGCCGGTGATGCCAAGAAGAGCTATGAAGATGAAGGTGAAGATCTGATAACTGGAGAGGTTTTCTATTTGCAATAATCCTTGGAAATTCCCCAGTTCAGCGAAATGTCCGGCAATCCCCTTGAAGGAATTGGTATAAATAGAGTAACCGCCATAGAACCAATAGGGGAGGACCAGGCCGAGCAGGGAAGCCCAGAAGGTCCGCCAGCTGAGTCCCATGATCTTACTGCCGAACAATATCCAGAGGATAGGTACGTAATAGAGGATCTGAATGAAGAAAAGGGAGGCAATCCCAATGACCAGGAAAGCATAGAAGGCCCATCTGGTCGCTCCCTTGTCCTGATAAGCATTAAACAGCAACAGGTAGGTGAGGGTAGAACAGATGCCGATGACCCATGCCGTAGTCTGGTCAAATAAGAAACTGGTCATTACGGTAAGGATCAGGAAAGAACAGGACACCATTCTGCTGTAGATGCGCATCAGGGCATTCCTGTTGTTCAGCTCTACCATCAAATAGGTGTTGACTACCATCAAGGCAAAGGGAAGCCATAACCTACGGTTGATTAGTCCTCCCGCCAGCCATATCACTATACTGTAAAGGGCTGTGACCGGTAAGGTGTAGCGGCTTTCTGCTATTCTGTTTTGTAATCTCTTCCTTCTGTACATAGTCTGTTAAAGAATTTTACCCATGATCCAGTCTATGAGAGGGGTGGCTGGAAAATGGTTTATAGATCCTGGCCAATATCCTTGCGGAAATACTGATCTTTCCAATGAATCTTTTCAACTTCTGTATAAGTCTTGCGCAATGCTTCTTCTTTATCCTTCCCCAGACTGACTACAGAGAGTACCCGTCCGCCTGAAGTGATTACCTGACCATCCTTGAGAGTTGTCCCACTATGGAAGACAATGCTGTCCCTGACCTGGTCAAGGCCTGTGATCGGATAACCTTTAACGTATTTCCGGGGGTAGCCGCCACTGACGAGCATGACGCAGGCAGCAGTACGCGGATCGAATTCCGTTTGGTACTTGTCCAGTTTCCCCTTGGCTACACCTTCAAACAGGTCAACCAGATCCGTTTTCAGCCGGAGCATGACGCTCTGGGTTTCCGGATCCCCCATGCGGCAGTTGTATTCTATGACCATGGGTTCCCCTTTTACGTTGATCAAACCGAAAAAGATGAAGCCTTTATAGTCAATATTTTCTTCCTTCAGACCTTCGACAGTCGGGCGGATAATGCGGTCTTCAACCTTCTTCATCCAACTCTTGTCAGCGAAGGGCACAGGAGAAATACTTCCCATACCACCTGTGTTCAGGCCCGTATCGTGTTCACCTATACGCTTATAATCCTTTGCTTCCGGGAGGATCTGGTAGTGCTCGCCGTCAGTCAGGATAAATACTGAGCATTCAATACCGCTGAGGAATTCTTCAATAAGTACGGAAGCACTGGCATTCCCGAACAGTCCATTGAGCATTTCCCTGAGATCCTTTTGGGCCTCTTCCAGGTTGTCAACGATGAGGACACCCTTTCCTGCTGCCAGTCCGTCAGCTTTCAGAACGTATGGGGGCTGTATGGTCTCAAGAAAATGGAGACCTTCCTGGAGATGAGCGCCATCGAAGGTCTGATACCGTGCCGTAGGGATATGATGGCGCACCATGAACTCCTTTGCGAAGTTTTTCGAACCTTCGAGCTGTGCTCCTCTTGACGATGGTCCGATGAGCATGATGTCACGGGTCCTGGCATCATTCTTGAAGGAATCAGCGATGCCCTTGACCAGAGGACCTTCCGGTCCTACCACGACCATGTCAATATTCTTTGCAATGGCAAAATCCTTGATTCCATTAAAGTCATTTTCATCCAGGTTGACATTTTCTCCTACTGTTGTCGTACCTGCATTGCCGGGTGCAATATAGAGCTTTTCAGTTTTTTTACTCTGTGCGATCTTCCAGGCTAATGCGTGTTCCCGGCCACCACCACCTAACAATAGTATTTTCATTACTCTTATGTCTTTTAATGTTGACTATTCTTGTTTCTTATCCTTTATTGGCTTTACTCATTTAGCATCAGGCTTCCGGCTGTATTCCGGATCCGACGGGAGGTAGTCAAAGAAGTACTGGCTGATCCTTTCATGGAGATGTGTGCTCTGGTGTCCTCTCATGTTATGAGGTTCCCCCGGGTAAACGAAGAAGTCCGGCTGGGTTCCTGCCGCAATGCAGGCTTTCAGGAATGAAAGTTCATTCTGGGGTAATACCACCGGGTCATTGGTTCCCATGATAATTTCCAGTTTTCCTTTCAGATCTTTGGCTTTATACAAAAGGCTGGTCTGCTTGTAACCTTCAGGGTTGGTCTGCGGGGTATCCATATATCGTTCACCGTACATGACTTCATAGAATTTCCAGTCGATTACCGGGCCCCCGGCGACTCCCACTTTGAACACATCGGGATAGTTGGTCATCAGGGAGATGGTCATGAATCCTCCAAAACTCCACCCATGGACTCCTATTTTATCAGCATCTACGTATGGGAGGGATTTCAGGAAAGCTACTCCCTTCATCTGGTCTTTCATCTCTTCCTGTCCAAGGTGGCGGAAGGTGACCTGCTCGAAAGCTTTCCCGCGGTTCTCGCTGCCTCTGTTGTCAAGGATAAAAAGCAAGTATCCGTGTTCGGCCATATAGGTCTCCCATCCTCTTGAGCAGTAATGCCAGCGGGCGTCCACAAGATGGGCATGAGGCCCTCCGTAGACGTAAACGATGGTGGGGTATTTCTTCTTAGGGTCGAAATGAATAGGTTTTACCATACGGTAATAGAGATCGGTGACTCCGTCAGCGGCCTTGATGGTCCCACACTCATAGGTGGGGACGGTGTATCCCTTCCAGGGGTCTGCAGCCGTAAAATAGTGAGTACGGTGTCCGTTCTCCGTATCTACAATCGCAATTTTCCGTGGAGTAGCCGGCATGGAATAGTTGTCGAAGATGTATCTTCCGCTGGTACTGGCAGAACCATCGTGCCATCCTTCTCCGTTATCATCCATTAAGGCGCGCTTACCATTATCCAGGTCGACTATAAAAATGTTCTTCTGGATCGGGCTGTATTCATTTGACTCAATGATTATGGAATGGTGCTTCGTGTTGAAGCCAAGAAAATTCAATACCTCCCATTTTCCGGAAGTAACCTGTTTGAGTTGCTTGCCCTGGGTATTGAACAGGTAGAAATGGTTATAGCCATCCTTTCTGCTTTGCATCAGGAACTCTTGTGGATTCCATGGCAAGAACAGGATAGGGTGTAAAGGTTCCACGTATTTGCGGTCAGTCTCCCTGTAAAGTTCTGCTATTTTGTCACCATTTTGGGCGTTGTAGCTGACGAGCCGGCAATCATTCTGATCGCGGTTCAACTCGAACATATAGATGATACTGCCATCAGGACTCCATGCGATATTCGTGAAGTAGCGGTTGGTGGGGTCACCTGCTTTCAGGTAGATGATCTTTCCACTTTTCAGGTCATAGACTCCGACAGTTACTTTGTGTGAAGTCTCTCCGGCCATCGGATATTTGATGGGATCAGGAGTAGCCATCCGGCTTTGGCCCTTGGCCGGTGTCCAGTCAACCTCCGGGATAGTGACCAGGGGGTAGTCGGTGACCATGCTCTGATCCATGCGGTAGAACGCCAGTTGCTGGCCGTCAGGACTCCAGAAAGTGCCCTTGCTGATGCCGAATTCATCACGATGGACGCTCTGCCCGTAGACGATGTTGCGGGAACCATCCGTGGTCAACTGCCGGGTTTTCCCCTGGGCATCCGTCACATAGAGTTGGTTGTCTTTGACAAAAGCTACCGCCTTGGAAGTTGGGCACCATTCCTCATGGGTCTCTCCTTTACGGCATTGGCGCCACGTCACCTTCCCCGTCTTGAAGTTGACCAGCAGTCTTTCTGCTGATGTTTGTACTAATGCAAGGTTTTTTTTAGCATAGGGGAAGGTCACATAATAGAGGGAATGGACTTTGCAGGAATCGGTCGCTCCGATCCACTGATTCAACTTTTTCAAAGTAAAGAGGACATGCTCTTTACCCGTAGCCTTGTTGATGATGTAGCAAGCCTCTAATTCCTGACGGATAAGTTGGTCTCCCCACCATGTTGTCCACCGGTTCTCAGGGATCATCTTGGAGTAATTCGTCCCACCGTAATTGAGATCTTCCAGTGTCAACTCTTTCAGTGAGGACTGCCTTGTTTGTGCGGATACGGTCAAAGCCATCATGAATATAGCGATCAGCAAGAATTTATTCTTCATCATCATTCCCCTTGAAGTTATGAGGCTTACCAAACCTGTCACCATATCGTCTTCTTCCTCCGCCATCACGCTCTTCACGTCCATGCCGGAAATTATCTTTGCGGTCCCGGTAACGGTAATCACCGAACCGTCTGTCTTTCTGTCCGTGATCTCCGGAAAATCCCCTCTGGCTGCCGCGATTCTCCCCGGAATTTCTTCTGTCCTCATGGTCTCCGCCGAATCTGTGGTCATCATGTCCGTGCCCCCGGTCGAATTTATGGTCGCCATGATCCTGGGAACTCTTGTATTCTTCCCTTTCGCGTCTTTTCTCTTCCAGGATGGAATGGAAGTGGAAGGAACGGATATCCCCGTCTTCATTCTCTTCCTGTCCTTCGTCCAGGTCTTTCTTGAAGTCACGATGTTTCTTGAAGTGCCTTTCAGACATTTCTTCCTTTTCCTCATCCGTCTTCACGATTCCCCCTTCAGAACGGAAATCCTTCATCGTTCCGTCAAAAATGCTGTATTTACGGAATTCACATTCCAGATTGCCATTGTACAAAGGAATTTTGATGGAAGGTTTCAGCCCGATCTGCTCAAAGCACTCTTCCCTGTAGCTGACGATCCAGGCATCATTGCCCTGGAAAGCATGCTTGAGTCTTTCTCCGATCATCTTATAGGTTCCGAGCAGGTCAGGGGTGGAGATACGTTCGCCATAAGGAGGATTCATGACGATAATGCTCTTTTCGGCAGGTTTCTTGAAATCCTTGAAATTGGCCTGTTCCACGGTGATGTCTTTGCTCAGGCCAGCGGCGCGGATATTGAGCTTTGCCGTATTTACAGCTTTCATATCAATATCATAGCCATAGATATGATGTGTGAAGTCTCGCTCCTGACTATCATCATTATAGATCTTGTCAAAAAGTTCCTGATTATAATCTGGCCATTTCTCAAACGCATAGCCCTTTCGGAAAATCCCCGGGGACATATTGTGGGCAATGAGGTCAGCTTCAATAAGCAAAGTGCCGGAGCCGCACATCGGATCAATGAAATCACATTCTCCATGCCAGCCGGTCATAAGGATCATTCCTGCTGCCAGTACTTCATTGATAGGAGCCTGCACGCTTTCCTGGCGGTAACCGCGGCGGTGCAGGCTCTCTCCACTTGAGTCCAGGGAGAGGGTGGCGTCTTCGTCTGAAATATGGATGTTGAACCGGATGTCAGGGTTGCTTACACTGATATTCGGCCGGGCTCCGGACTTCTCTTTGAACCAGTCGGCAATGGCATCCTTGACCCGGTAGGTGACAAAAAGGGAATTGCGGAAATTGTCGGAGTAGACCACAGAGTCTATGGCGAAGGTCTTATGGTTATCCAGATACTGGCCCCAGTTGATTTTCTTCACTTCATCATAAACTTCATCAGCGGAATGTGCCTTAAAGTGCTTGATGGGTTTTAAAATGCGGATGGCGGTATGTAATTGGAAATTAGCGCGGTACATCATTTCCTGATCCCCCGTGAAAGATACCATCCGTCTACCTTGTTGTACATTATGGGCACCCAGCCCCGTGAGCTCCTGTGCCAAAACGGGTTCAAGTCCCATAAATGTTTTGGCGATGAGTTCAAATTCCTGTTCCATTATTAAATTCTAAGTCTAAATTAAGATTTTCTTTTTTGTCTTTTCGATATTTCTTCGTGTGTGGAGCCATATCTTTGGTTACCCATACATTCGCTCCGATCACGCAGCCCTTTCCGATTGTGATCCTGCCGAGTAGTGTAGCATTGGCATAGATGATGACATCATCCTCGATGACAGGATGCCGCGGGATGCCCTTGATCGGATTCCCCTTGGTATCAAGAGGAAAACTCTTGGCTCCTAAGGTAACACCTTGATAGAGTTTGACATGATTGCCTATTTTGCATGTGGCGCCGATGACGACACCTGTGCCGTGGTCAATGGTGAAATATTTTCCGATCGTTGCTCCCGGATGAATATCTATTCCTGTTTCCGAATGAGCTAACTCGGTCATCATCCTGGGGATCAGGGGTACATTGAGGAGTACCAGTTCATGTGCTACCCGATAGTTGGTCACTGCCTTGATGACCGGATAACAGGAGATTACTTCCTCATAACTTGCTGCGGCGGGGTCTCCATTATAGGCAGCGATGACATCTGTGGCCAGAGTCTTACGTATTTCAGGCAACTTGGTGATCAGTTGGACGGTGATCTCTTCTGCCTTGTCATGCTTCTCGGAGAGATTCCTGAAAGATTTTGCATCGTCCTCTTCAACAGGCTGCATGAAGCACAGTCCGGCCATAATCTGGTCGGAGAGCAGGTGACGCAGCCGTTCCACGTCTACGCCGATTTGATACTTGATGGTTCTGAAGTTGACATGGGATCTTCCGAAATAACCTGGGAAGAGGATTGAACGTAACAGCAGAATGATTTCTTCAAGAGCCCTGCTTGAAGGAAGCGGATTCCCAACACGTTGCTGATGGAAAAGGCCTTTTAGGGCTTCTGGCCTGGAAAGGGCCTCTATTGTATCAGTCAATTTATGAGTCCAATCGATTTTACTCATTAGGATGGTGTATCAATAATTTCTTGCAAAGATACGAAAAAAAACGATAATCCCAATGTAAATTCCAAAAAGTAATGACCTGCCGCTGACGATCGGTCATACGGCAATGGAATCTATGAAAAGCAACAGCCTGTTGATGACATTGACGGTACTGACCCCTGAGTCGAAATCCAGGGAGACCAGGTTGAGGTCAGGATAGAGCCGGTGCAGTTTCTTCTCAATCCCTTTGGAGACTACCTGGTTGGCAATGCACCCGAAAGGCTGCAGACTGATCACATTCTTTACTCCATCACGGATATAGCTGATGATGTCGGCGGGCAGGAGCCAGCCCTCGCCAAACTGTGCTGCCATGGATACGACACCCTTTACCTGTCTGGCATCATTGTAGATATTGCTGAACGGACGGAAATAGCGGAATCTGGAAGCCACTTTGTTGATGGCCTTGATATGTTTGCCGATAAGTGCCTGATAAATCCCGTTCACAACAAAGTCCGGCGTCCGGGAGCAGGTCAGACGGAGATGCTTCCGGACTTCTACGTTGACAAATTCCTGGAGGAAGAAAGGGGTCAGCAATGGCGGGACCACCTCAATACCTTTGGATATGATATGTTTCTCGATGAATTCGTGGGAAAACGGATTGAATTTCAAGAAGATCTCTCCTACGATTCCTACTTTAGGGGTCTCTTTGCACACGGCATGCCGGTCGAAGTCCCGGGCAGCCTTGCTCAGGAGTTTGACGATGCCTTTGGGATCATTGTCCTCGATATGCTTTCCGACCGCTCCCATGTACTTCTTCCTTAGTTGCATAGCTACTCCCGGCTGGTCTTCACGGACTATCGTAGCGTTATACATTTCTGAAATGGCATCTCCAAAGAGAAGGGAGTTGATAATAAGATTGGCATATTTCGTCCATGGGATTCCAAATCCTTCCTGCTCATTTTCTTCTCCTCCATCTTCATGTGCCGTCACTCCCAATGTGACCAGAGGAACATTCTGGAAACCATTGGCAACCATAGCCCGCTTGATCAGTCCTGCATAGTTGGTGGCACGGCACTGTCCCCCCGTCTGGCTCATTGCCACGGCAGTGTTGTTCAGGTCGTATTTGCCACTTTTCAGGGCTTTGATTATATCCCCTACGATTAGGGTTGCGGGATAGCAGATTTCATTGTTCGCATATTTCAGCCCTAAGTCTGCACTCTCCTGGTCGGCCATCGGGAGCACTTCCACATCATAGCCCATCAGTTTCAGCGCAGGACGGAGTATGGGCGTGAGGTATTCCGTAAAATAGGGCGCAAGTATTTTTCTGCGGACATCAGGTTTCTTGAACACCCTTGTCGTCACGAAAGGTTTGTTATCGTGGTGCTCAACGTGAAAGCGGAGACTTTCCACGAGAGATCTTACCCGTAGTTTCAGACTGCCGATATTGCTGACATCATCGATTTTCAGCAGTGTATAGGGTTTCCCGTGCCTTCTGAGAATATCACGGATCTCATCCTGTATGAACGCATCCGGGCCACAACCAAAAGAGGTCATCTGCACGAAATGGACATGGTTGCCCTGTTCTGCTGTCCATTGTCCGCTCTTGATGATGCGGTTCATATAGGCCCACTGCTTGACCAGGTAAGTCTCCCCGCTGTTGATGCTTTCATTGCCTCTGACAATGTCATCACTGATGACGTCAGCACCTAAGGAGGCGATCATCTCTGAGAGTTTGTGCTGGATGAGCGGGTCTGCATG
>DHOX01000065.1:19797-31835 GCA_002409785.1 Prevotella sp. UBA5379
AGCTGTCGTGTACTCTTCTTCAGCCTTTACTGCGGCTACGAAAGCTTTTCTGGCTCTGGCTCTTGAAACCCCCAGTGTCTTGAGATAATCAATAATCTGTTTCTCCAGCAACCTTTTGTCAGAGAAATTGATGACAGGGGAGTCAATAGGAGTTTTCGGCTCCATAGCGGATCGGATGACATCAGAATATCCTGAAACGATGGGACAGTTATAAGAATTGATGGTCCTCTTGTCTTCATTATGTTCATAGACAACGTAGGGCATAAGGATACGCTCGATCGTTTCGTCTCCCTCCAGTTCTGCAATATGAGAGTGCACGAGTTTGGCGGGAAAGCAGATATTGTCTGCCATTACGGTATTCAATGCACTTTCATAGTGGAAGAAAGTGGAAGGAGAGGATAGGACAACGGTGAATCCTGCATTCCTGAGTAAGGCATTCCAGAAGGGATATTCTTCATACATGTTGAGGATACGGGGGATACCGATTTTCCGGGAGGGTGCCTTTTTCGTTTTCTCTATGGGTTCAAGAGGACGGTCAAAGAGGGCATGGTATTTATAGACATAAATGTTCTCTCCCTTGGTGACACTTTTTCCGTGATTGTTGAATATCCGCTCACATTTGTTGCCGCTATAGAACTTGTTGCCTCCTTTGAAGGTATACATACTCACATAGCATTGGTTTTCACACCCATGGCAGCGGAGCTGGCGGGTCTGGTAAGATGACATACCTACCAGTTCGTCGATGGAATGTCCCTTCGTGTTCCTCCTTTTCTGGAAGTTGGTGAGGGCGTGGAGTGCACAGCCGTAAGCCCCCATTAATTCGGGCATATTACTGCGGCATACATCCGTTCCCGTGAGCAGTTCAAAGGCTCTGACGACAGCATCATTGCGCATCGTTCCCCCCTGGACCACGATTCTTCCCTCCGGTTTTTCATTATCGTGGAGTTTCAGAACTTTATAGAGACAGTTCTTGATGACGGAGTAGGATATTCCTGCCGAGATGTCTGCAATAGTTGCTCCTTCGCGAAGCACCTGTTTGACTTTCGAGTTCATGAATACGGTGCAGCGTGTGCCCAGGTCACAGGGGGCATCTGCCGTACAGGCCAGCCGTGCAAAATCTTGTACGGAATAGCCCAGGCTGCTGGCAAAGGTCTGGATAAAGGTTCCGCACCCTGAAGAGCAGGATTCATTCAGCTCCATCCTGACTACGGCTCCTTTTTCCACGAAGATGGCCTTCATGTCTTGCCCGCCGATGTCCAGGATGAACGAAACATCCGGCATCATCCGTGCGGCAGCACGATAATGTGCCATGGTTTCGATGATGCTGCTATCCAGGTTAAAAGCGGTTTTGATGAGTTCCTCACCATATCCGGTGGAGCAGCTTCCCATAATCTCCAGGTCAGTGCCGGCAGCTTCAGCTTTTTCCTTCAGAGCCTGCAGCCCTTCGGCGGCGGCCTTGATGGGATCACCGACATTAGGACGGTAGTCCGTGAATACGATTTCGGGATTCTTTCGCCGTGCAAGATCATTGGAGGAGGGCACCTTCACGGCTACAACTTTTGTTGTCGTTGACCCTGAATCAATGCCGATGACCACTTGTTGCTTTCCGGGTTGGAGGTCTTTTACGGGTATGGCATACTGTTTCTTGGAGTTCATCCAGTCCTGATGCTCTCTTTCGTCTTTAAAAAGGGGCTTCAGGGTACTTTTCCATTTCGGCATGGCTCGTGTATCCATCCGATGGATCAGTTGGGCTAATGTCGTGGTAGTGTATTTCTCCTGATCAGCCACAGTCCTGCCTGAGCGGATAGCGCAGCCCAGGGCAGGGATGAGTTTAGCGTCCCGGGTGATGATAAAGTCTTTTTGGGAGTCCATTTTCAGATAATCGGCGAAGGCTTTTCTCAATGCCGGCAAGAAGGACAGAGGGCCTCCGCAGAGCAGGATCGGGGCATTGAAAGTACATCCGTGGGAGAGCGTGACGACCGTCTGTACGGCTACGGAGTGGAAGATGCTGGCAGCGATGTCTGTTTTCGGCAGGTCCCTGCTCATAAGGTTCTGAATATCCGTCTTGGCGAAAACACCGCAACGGGCTGCCATCGGATAGATATGGGTGGCTTTCATTGCCAGGTCACTCATCGTCTGGTTGTCCGTTCCCATCAGGACTGACATCTGGTCCAGGAAGGCACCGGTGCCGCCGGCACAGTTGCCGTTCATGCGCAACTCCATGTTCCTCCCATTGAAAAACACGACCTTTGCATCTTCCCCGCCGATGTCTATCAACGCCTTTGCCTGTGGATAGCGACTTTTGGCAAAGACGGTGGCTGCTACGACTTCCTGGACGAATGGAGCTTGTAATTGATCGGCAGTGGACATGCCTACAGAACCGGTCACGCAGATGGACAGAGGAGAATCACCTATCTTGCCCTTAAGATCGTCGAAATAAGTCCGCACTCGTTCCGTAACGTGTGCATTGTGCCGCTCATAACGAGAATAAACAAGTTGGTCGTTCTGGTCTAAAACCGCTATCTTTGCGGTCGTTGAGCCTACGTCAAGGCCTATTCTGTAGAAGTCTTCTTTCATATCTTCATCTTCCTTTTGAATCATTTCTTGCCATGTAATGTATATGACAATATCTATACGGGTAATTTTCCCGTGAGTACAGCCTTATCCAACTGCTTGCGCGGCTTTCGTGTTATTCTTTTTACACTTTTCACAAAACAACCCTAATAAGAAATTATATGCTCAGGCTTTTTGCAGAAATGGGCGTTGACATATTGAAATGCGTGCTCCTTTAGTAGACTGCAAAGTTAACCAATTTCGGCATATCTGCAAAATTTCCAATCGACTTTTTATAGATATTTTGAGTCGGCTGGATGATTGATGCCGGTCTGTCAGACGGAGATAGATTCTTGCCTTGCAAACAAGAGGATAGAGTGCCGAAAGAGAATGATTTCCCGGAAGAATAGGATCATCGAGCACGTTTGATTAACAGATAATAGATGCAAATTGGTCATAAATTCGCAAAAAGATAAATAATACTTAAAAAGTTTTTTAGTTTAAGTTATTTGATTTACATTTGCTATATTTTAACGTTATAAACTTAATAAATAAAAAACAAAAGGCATGAAGAAATTGACTAATCTAAAATCTGCTGATGGTAAGTTGGGTATTATGGTTGTAGGCTGTGGTGCAGTGGCTACAACTTTTATGACTGGTGTGTTGATGGTTCGTAAAGGACTTGCCAAACCGATAGGTTCCATGACCCAGTACGACAAGATTCGTGTCGGTAAAGGCACCGATAAGAAATATCTGCATTATGGTGATATCGTTCCGTTGGCTCATCTTGATGATATTGTCTTTGGGACATGGGATACCTATCCTCAGAATGCCTATCAGGCTGCAGTTTATGCTGAAGTGCTGAAGGCTAAGGATATTGAGCCGGTACGTGAGGAATTGGAAAAAATCGTTCCGATGAAGGCTGCCTTTGATCGGAATTATGCCAAGCGCATTGATGGGGACAATGTGAAAGACTGCAAGAATCGCTGGGAAATGGTTGAGGCTTTGAAAAAGGACATCAGATCCTTCAAGGAGAAGAACGGTTGTGCCCGTGTCGTGGTGATCTGGGCGGCTTCCACCGAAATCTATGTTCCTTATGACAAGGAAGTTCATGGCTCTCTGGCTGATCTGGAGAAGGCTATGAAGGCGGATGACCGTGAGCATGTGGCTCCCTCCATGTGCTATGCATACGCTGCGCTTACGGAAGGTGCTCCCTTTATTATGGGTGCTCCTAATACAACAGTGGATATTCCGGCTATGTGGGAACTGGCTGAGAAGGTGAAGATGCCTATTGCAGGGAAGGATTTCAAGACAGGCCAGACCCTGGTGAAATCGGGTTTTGCTCCGATCCTGAAGGTCAGGAATCTGGGGTTGAATGGATGGTTCTCTACAAATATTCTGGGTAACCGTGACGGACTGGTGCTGGATGAACCTGCCAATTTCCGCACCAAGGAGGTAAGTAAGTTGTCCACGCTGGAGACGATCTTGAAAAAGGAAGATCAACCTGACCTTTATGGTCATATCTATCACAAGGTCCGTATCAACTATTATCCGCCTCGCAATGACAATAAGGAGGGCTGGGATAATATTGACATTTTCGGATGGATGGGGTATCCGATGCAGATCAAGATCAATTTCTTGTGCAGGGATTCCATTCTCGCTGCTCCTTTGTTGCTTGACCTCACCCTGCTGATGGATCTGGCAGCCCGTGATGGACGCTATGGCATCCAGCGGTTCCTGAGTTTCTTCTTCAAGAGCCCTATGCATGATTTCTCCAAAGGTGAACAGGCTGTGAACAATCTGTTTGACCAGTATGTGATGCTGAAGAATACGATTCGTGAGATAGGTGGTTATGAGGCTGATGAAGAAATAGATTGATCGATTTCTTTCTATCTTAGAGCAAAAGGCTACAAAACAGGATTGTTGGGTGGCCTTTTTTCGTTGTTCTGCAACTTTCGTGCCTGTTGAAACGTCAAATCAGTGAAAAATCTATTAAACAGGATGAAGATGAAAAAGAATGTGATTTTGATGGCATTGACAGTTCTTGCCATAACGCTTTGCTCTTGTCATGGAGTGCAGGTGAATGCCGGCAGGTCACGGCAGGTTTCCAAAAAACTGGCTGTTACGGGGTTTAACCGTATCCAGGAGGAAGGTTCCATGGATGTTGTCTATACCCAGGACAGTGTATGGTCTGTCAGGATTGTGGGCCCTAAAGAACTTATCCAAGGGGCGTATGCGAGTGTTTCAAAGGATGGCACTCTGATCCTTTCGGAACATGAGCAACGGCATCTGAACATAAATTTTTTCTCTTATGACAGGGGCCTTACCGCTTATGTGTCTTCTCCGGATCTTCTGGGAGTGAGTCTGCAGGGATCGGGTGATTTCTTCGCAAGAGGTAAGGTGGATACTGATAATTTGAATGTCGGACTGGATGGCAGTGGGGATGCTTCCTTTGAGGAGGTCATCTGTGACCGCTGCCTAGCTCGGTTGTCGGGGAGCGGCGATCTGAAAATGAACCGGCTTACTACCTCTGGCCTTTCTGTGGAATGTGAGGGCAGCGGGGATACTTCCCTCGGAAAAATCTCTGCTGTCAACACTGCTGTTTCTGCTGAGGGGAGTGGTGATGTAACCTTGCATTTCGTAAAGGGGGATGTGGTGAATGTCAGGTCTGAAGGCAGTGGGGATGTTATGGTTAAAGGTTCTTTCGGTCGTCTTATCCAACAGAAAAATGGCTCTGGCGACATTTATGTTGGCAAACATTAAAATCTTTACTTTTTTGAAATGAACAAGGGTGTTTTTTTAATTGCAATGATCCCTCTTTTATTAGGGTGTTATTCCTGCAGAGGGACCAAGAATGCGGAGGAGACAAGTCAGGAAAACCTTTCCAGCATGAAGGAAGATCTGTCCCCACGTGAATTTAACCGCATCTATATTCAGGGGGCCATGGATGTGGTCTATACAACTGACCGGACTTGCTGTATAAAAATAAAGGGACCGAAAAAAGACGTGGACAGGATCAGCGCTCATGTCTCAGACGGCTCTCTCCTCCTTTCCGGGCCACATCATCATCTTTCCGGACTGTTCAATAAGCAAAGGCGTCTCGTAACGGTCTATGTCGCGTCCCCTGCCTTAAACGAGGTAGATATGAGAGGGATCGGAAAGTTTTCTGCAAAAAACAAGATCATGACAGGTGATTTCAAGGTGGCCCTCAGTGGTACGGGAAATATTTCCTTGGGAGATATTGTCTGTACCCGTTTCGTATCTGGTCTGAGTGGAACGGGTAATCTGATGGTTCATCACTTGACTGCCCGGTCTTCTTCTCTCGATTGTAGTGGGACTGGTAATGCCCATTTCGGGAAGTTGAATATTGCGGGGAATACGGACATAAACCTCTCGGGTACGGGGAGCATGACAGCGGAAGAGCTTTCTGCCAGAGGACTGTCTGTACAAACCAACGGGACAGGCAGTGCTGCATTGCGGCAGATAGAGGCTTCCGACATCACCGCTTCTACGTCTGGCGCAGGGAGTATATTACTGTGCCTCAAGAAAGGCGGGAATGTAGATATATCCGCCTCCGGGGTCGGCGGCATAACGGTCAGGGGGACTTATCAGCATCTCCGGCAGCATAGCTCCGGACTTGGCCATATTCATCTGGAATAATAGTGCCGGGCGCGGTTGTGGATAAAGGACAGACTGACTGATCCTATCGGCTTTCCAGGAATCTCCTGATTTTCGGAATCCGGTAAATGCCGAGTTCTGCAATCAGTATTCCTGTGATGCCGGTGAGAACGCCTGTAATGATGTCAAGGACATAATGATGTCCTGCATAGACGGCCGTGAACCAGATACCTAAACAGATAATGGCAAATAGGGTGACGGTATACCACGGTTTGTGGCTGCGCTTAGCGTAATAGGTCGTGATGAGCAAATAGGCAGCATGCAAACTTGGTACTGCTGCAAATACATTCGCATTCTCTCCGTAGATCAGATGGAACAGGGGAATATGGGTCATGGCATCCCATCGTGCTAAGCCTCCTGCATTACCGGGGGTATTGAGGTTCAGATGAAATCCATAATTCATGACATACCATGGGGGAGTGGCGGGATGGATATAGTAGATGATGAACCCGATCACGTTCACCAGCAGGAATGACCAGGAAAATTTCAGACACCATTTGTATTGCTTCCTGAAAAACAGATAGAATGCAAATCCCAAGGGTACCGGTACCCAGCACAGATAGAATAATCCGGCAAGGAAATCAAACCAGGCTACATGGTGGATCGCAAAATATTCTCCGGGAATAAGTGTGCCACTTTCATAGATGGCTTGTGCAGAGCCTTTGCATACTTCTGCCGCCCTATGGAGTTCTGCCATTCCACTGGCAGGAATGCCAAAAAGAGACTTTTCCATCTTGTAAAGATTACCTACATCAATAGGGCTCACTTTGTAATTCGGACACAATCGCATCATGTCATAACTTACTCCGAATATAACCCATGGCAAGAAGTAGAGCGCAAGTTTCCGGCTCTTCTTCCAGATGATGAGTACGATGTAGACCATGATGAGATAGATAGAAAGCATCTTGATATTCCTCCTTCCTGAATGAACTTTTCGTTCATGTTAATGATTCATTATATGATTGCGGATTGACAGTAGGCTTAGTGTCAAGCCTGTTGACGCGATCTCTTCTTGGACTTTATGGCTTTGAGTTTGCTTCCTTCCATTTCTTCTTTCTCGTGAGTTTCCTTTTCCTTCAATTCCTTTTCTTTTAAAGGCTTGTAACAGTAAGCCACCCTCCAGAAAGCAGTGATGTTGGCCAGTAATGCGATAAGAGCCATGCCCCCGGCAACCCACCAGAGATTTTTCGTGCAGCCGGTAAGGATGGCTGTGACAGCGGTAACTACTACACGCTCAGGGCGCTGCATGAGACCTACCTTGCACTCGATGCCTAATCCTTCGGCGCGGGCACGTACATAACTGACCATTACTGAACCTACCATTGCGGTGAAGGTGATCACTCCCCACCAGAATCCCTGTGCAGGGCCTGCGGATTTAAGTTCAAATATCGAAGGATCGGGATTAAAGCGAAGGAAGACCAGACAGATGCCGAAGAGAGTGATCAGTTCACTGTAGCGGTCTAACGTGGAATCCCACATCGCGCCGAAAGAACTCGACAGATGTCCTATCCTGGCAAGTCTGCCGTCCATCAGATCGAAAAGACTTGAGAAGAGAAGGATGGCACCGCCCCAGCCGATCTCATGCAGACCTCTGTTCACTGTGTTTGCATCCAGGTCAATTGCTCCCATGATGTAAGCTGCGTGAATGAAGAAACCTGCAGCTGCCAGATTGCCGATAAATCCTACTGTGGTGATCATATTCGGGGTGATCCCGGACTTGTACATACCTTTAATCAGAGGATCAATGATCTTATAGATCATTTTTTGAAGAAAGTCTCTGTATTTCATATTGCTTGATTTAGATTTCTGATCATAATCTTTTGCCTGTCTTATCCGGGGAAGCCGGAGCTGACGAACTCTCAGGAGGACAAGGCGCCTTTCCTTTCTGATCGTTTCCAGACTCTTCCCGGATGGTATCCGGCTGCCGGCTGTCCTGATCGGCCTCTTTCCCGGAGGGGGAGTCACTTCCGGCTGTTTGGGCATTTCTGTAGGAAAACACGAATCTCCTTTGCCCGGGATAGTTCCATAAAAGAGCTACAAACAACGAGATAATACACTTGATCATGATGAAATAGTTTTCTCCTATCAGATAGGTGACGAGGTCTGTTCCGCCACCATTCAAGACAAGACTGATGCTCCATATCATGAAATAACGGAGGGCGACACTTCGCTTATTCCGCTTCGTGTTCTTGAAGACAAAGCGGTAATTGATGATACAATTGGTGATACCGCCACTGACGACCCCGATGAGGTTTGCCCATATATAAGGTAAAAATTTTGCTTCGGTAAGTCCGATGGACAAGCCAAAGTCAACGATGCTTGCAATGGTGGCGCTCATCTCCGCCTTGCTGATCAGCCATATTTCGTGTTTGATTCGATTCAAATGACCCATCCGGGAATATTGCCTACTATGATTAAGATGACCAAGGAATAGACCCCGGCAAGCAGATCATCTGCCATGACCCAGAACGCTCCTCTCTTCCTGTCCAGGGTTCTTATTCCAAGGGGTTTAACGATGTCGAAGAAGCGGAAAAGAATAAGGGCGGCCAGTGCCATCGCTATCCGGTTCTCATATTCGAAGGCAGGGGCGGCCAGCAACGCTGTCCATTGCCCCACCATCTCGTCGACGACTACACGCTTGGGATCGTCCCCCCAGAAAGGCATCAATTTTGCCGTGGCCCATATTCCTGCAACCGTGAAGATCAGGATAAGGGCTATCGTAAAGGACTCCAGGGCGACGGGGAAGGACTCCCGTGACGGAAGTGGGATCGCTTCTCCCAGAAGAATCCATATCAGCAATGCCAGGACTGCTCCTGCCGTCCCTGGACATAACGGAAAATAACCGGAACCAAATCCTGTCCCGATTATTTTTGGCAATACTGGCGCACTCTTCAGAGGGCGTAAATTCCTGCCGTTGTTCTTTTCTTGTTCTACTTGTCCCATTAACAGGATACTTTTTCTTTTCTGACTTGCAAAATTAATAAAAAAACGTAAATAACGGAAAAAGTTTTATTTATTTATCAAATAATCTGTACCTTTGGGCTCTGAAATTGTTAGCGGAGTGATTATTATCAAGGTATTAGAGCGCGTTATAAAGAAACCAGCATGCATCATGTTTTTGTTGCTAGCTTTTGTTATTCAGGTTCAAGCTCAGGATCAGCAGGTCACGGGAAGAATACTGGATAGTAACGGTGATGCTATTCCTTTTGCCAGTGTGTCCTATAAGGGACATCATATCGCTGTGTCCAGTGATGCTGACGGTAAATTTGACATTGAACGGCATGTGGGCTGGAACCTTACCTTATCCTGTCTGGGATATAAGTCTAAAATAGTAAAAATTACCGATGATGCCACCCCCCTTTCGGTAACCTTGAAGGAGGACAGCCGCAGTCTGGGCGAGGTGGTCGTGAAATCAAAGCGCGGCCATTATCACCGTAAGGATAACCCCGCCGTAGAACTCATGCGCCGGGTAATCGCTGCGAAGAAACGTACTGATTTGCGTAATCATGACTTTTATCAGTATGATAAATACCAGAAGATCACACTGGCAATCAATGATCTCAAACCTGAACAACTCAAAAATAAATTCTTCAGCCATCGCAAATATATGCGTGATCAGGTGGAGGTGTCGCCTTATAATCACAAACTGGTGTTGCCTTTGTCTGTTGATGAAACGGTCAGCCAGCATATCTATCGTAAAAATCCTTTGAAGGAAAAGGATATTATTATGGGACATCAGAGCTCTGGAATAGGTAAACTCTTACAAACGGGAGCGAGCCTGAACAAGATGCTGAAGGATTTTTTCACCGATGTGGATATTTATGATGACCATGTCCGGATCCTGCAGTTCCCTTTCCCTTCCCCCATCGGCAATACGGCCATCTCTTTCTATCATTTCTATATAGAGGATACGGTCTATGTGGACCGTGACAAGTGTATCCATCTGCAATTTATTCCGGCCAACTCTCAGGATCTTGGTTTCAGGGGAGAGATATGGGTGCTGGATGACAGCACGCTCCATGTGAAGAAATGTAACCTTTTCATACCTCATAATTCAGATATTGACTGGGTGGATGATATGAAAATTGAACAGGAGTATACCCGCCTGAGTAATGGTGACTGGGTCCTGACTAAGGATGATATGATTGCTGAAATGCGTTTCGCAAATTTCTTGTCGAAAGCTCTTGTCGTCCGGAACACGAGACTGAGCAACTATTCCTTTGAGGATCTGCCCAGTCAACTTTTCAAGGGCAGGGCTCTCGTGAAGCATGATATCAACGAGATGAACCGTGATGAGAATTTCTGGAATCAATACCGGGCAGTCGGCCTTACAAAGAGTGAATCATCAATGAATTCATTCATTAACCGGATGACTAATTCCCACGGGTGGAAATATGTGATTACGGCCGTTAAGGTGTTTGCTGAAAATTATATGGAGACGGGGTCCAGGAATACACCGAGCAAATTTGATCTCGGACCACTTAATACTTATCTTTCCAGCAACTATGTAGACGGTCTCCGCATGCGTCTGGCAGGAAGATCGACGGCAGCTTTTAATCCTCATCTTTTCTTTGATGGATACGGTGCTTATGGCATGAAGAGTAACAAATGGTATTATGGTGCCAAACTGTCGTATGCCTTTAATAAAAAGCAGCATTCTTCTTTTGAGTTCCCGCAGAGGAACATAGAGTTTGAAACTACTTCTGACGTGATGTCGGATGCAGACCGCAATCTGATCCATAATAAGGATAATGTCTTTATGACCATTCGCTCTTCTACTGAAGATCAGATGTTCGCTTATAACCGGCAACGATTGAGTGGAATCTACGAAACCGACTGGGGGTTCAGTGTGAGTGGAGGGCTTCAGACGGAAAGTAATACGACGGCCGGTAATCTGCATTATTATTATATGCCGAAGTCTCCTCAGTCAGTTGCTTTGGGGACTGATGCGGAAGCCCGGAAGATCCGTATGTCGGATGTAGATCTGACTCTTCATTATAATCCTGGGGTAACTTTCGTAAATACCAAGCAGCAGAGGTTCCCGGTCAATCTTGATTCTCCTGACTTTTATATCTCACAGTCTTTGGGCTTGAGGCATTTCTTGGGAGGACAGTTTAGCAGCTCCATGACAGAGGCGGGAATCTATAAGCGTTTCTGGTTGGGCAGCTGGGGATGTGTAGACACGCATCTGACGGCTAAGGCTCAGTGGAAGAAGGTTCCGTTCCCGATGCTCGTCATGCCTCCTTATAATATGAGTTACTTTATGCTCGAAAATACTTTCAGCATGATGCGTGACTGGGAATTCATCAATGACCGCCAGCTTTTCTGGTCGGCTGCCTGGGATATGAATGGTAAGATATTGAATCGTATCCCTTTGGTCAGAAGACTCCACTGGCGTGAATATTTTGCCATTAAGGGGATGATCGGCCATCTTACTGAAAAGAATAATCCTTTCCTGGAGCAGAATCAGACGGATCCGGATATTTATCAGTTCCCGACCAATGCTCATGTCATGACCCATCAGCCTTATTGGGAGGCCTCTTTTGGCGTGAGGAATATTCTCAATTTCTTCACGGTGGAATTTGTACGGAGGCTGACTTATTTGAATGACGAAAATATTCATAAGTGGGGGGTCCGCTTCAGTTTTGATGCTACCTTCTGAGGCTTTTACAGGAATGCAAGTTGTTGGGGGGAATTTGACGTCTTCATACAGGTGTTATGGTCACTCGTGATCCTGAGGGTGTGTGCATGACTCCGACGATAGTCAATGGTAAGCGAAATGGTGTGTTTTGGGGTAACGAAATGGT
>DHOX01000065.1:31998-60758 GCA_002409785.1 Prevotella sp. UBA5379
CGAAATGGTGCATTACGGTCCCCCGAAATGGTGCATATTGATTATGACTAAATTTGGCTGTCGGTTTGAGATTGACTATTCCGTGATCCCGATGTCAGGTATAAGGAGGGATGAAGGGGTGTTGCCCGGCCGATGGATTGGCTATTAAGTGTATTTATATGAAGAATAGGACCGGATTATTCTTAAAACAGGTCTTGTTCTTGCTTTTTGCTACAAGATGCTTCCATTTTTCAATAATATGTGCTATATTTGCGACAAATAGTAATGCTAATGGAGATTTATCTCGCTGATAAACAGGATATCACCCGTGCAGGACTGATCTATATTATAGATGGCATAGCGGATGCTGAATATAAATATACGGAAGATAAGGATGAACTTTTGGAAGCACTGAAGGTTCAGCAGAATGCGGTGGTGATTCTTGATTATACCCTTTTTGATATTAATGATGTAGAAGAACTCCTGATCCTTAATGCCCGTTTTCCGCAAACACGGTGGCTGCTTTTCTCTGAAAATCTCAGCCTGGATTTTGTCCGCCGTGTCCTGGCCGGTAATAATGACTTCAGTATTCTCCTGAAAGATTCGCCTTTGTCCGAAATCCGGGAGGCTATCGATTTTGCCATTCAGAACCATCGCTATATTTGCCAGTCCATGACGGAGATGCTGCTCAAACCGGAGTCGTGTGAGGAGGAAACGGTAAAACTCACCAAGACGGAGACTGAAATCCTGAAAGATATTGCCCTGGGGATGACCACGAAAGAGATCGCTGCCAAGCGCTTCTCCAGTTTTCATACGATCAATACTCACCGGAAGAATATCTTTCGTAAACTGGGGGTGAATAATATTCATGAGGCTACAAGGTATGCCCTTCGTGCCGGACTGGTGGACTCTGCTGAATATTATATTTAGAGGCAGGGCGGGGAGAAAATCACTCTTTCTTCTTTTAGGCAACGATAGGCCCGAAAAAATGAAAGCTTAAAAGTGTCTCCCGACAGTTTTAAGCTTCTTGTTTCTAACTAACTTATTATCAACTATTCATTACACTTTCACATATCTTTTTTGCAAATATAATCTATTTTGTCGATTAATGTATCCATAAACCATTAAAAAGTTACGTAAACGTTAGCGTTTTCTCCGTACTTTTGCTATCTTTGTGAAAAATAAGTTGGTCGTGAAAAACGATAAGGCATATTGTCTGAAAAGGACTAATGAAACTTAACGAGATTGAATCTTGACGAATGAAGCAGCATCGTACATCTTTAAAGGATCTGGCTGATAAGCTTGGTGTAAGCATTGCTACGGTTTCAAGGGCATTAAGAGATAGTCATGAAGTAGGGGTGGAAATGACAGCGAAGGTGAAGGCCCTGGCAAAACAGATGAATTATCGTCCGAATCCATTTGCCCAGAGCCTCCGCAAGGAAGCACCGAAGGTCATCGGAGTCATTGTGCCCAATCTTGTGACTCATTATTTCGCAGCCGTTCTTGATGGCATCGAAGATTATGCCTCGAAGAAGGGCTATTCGGTCATTTCTGCTAATTCTCATGAAAACCATTTGCGGGAAGATCAGGCGATTGACAATTTTCTCGATATGCATGTGGAAGGTATCATTGCGTGCCTGGCCCAGGATACTGTAGATTATAGCCATTATGAGCAACTTTACAGGATGGGCGAGCCGTTGGTATTCTTCGCGCGCACCTGCCTGGAAGATAAATTCTCTAATGTGATCGGCAACGGGGATGTCGCTGCCCAGGATGCTACCCAGCATCTTATTGATACAGGTTCCAGGAGAATTGCTTTCATCGGCGGGCCGAATACTCTGAATATGGTCAAGCGCCGCAAGCATGGTTATCTGCAGGCACTGAGAGAAAACAGAATCCCTATAGACCGGACGCTGGTCGTTTGTGATAGGATAGATTTTGACATTGCGCGCCAGCATACCATTGATCTCCTGAAAAGTGACCATCGGCCTGATGCAATCCTTGCATTCAATGATATTATCACTTACGGAGCTTTCGATGCGATAAAGAGTTGTGGCTTGCGTATTCCCGAGGATGTGGCCATTATCGGTTTTACCGAAGGGGATGAGGCGGCGTTCGTGACCCCCAAACTTTCGGCGATTATGGATCAGGCTCATGAAACGGGATGCAGGGCTTGCCAACTTCTTCTTGAGAATATTGCAGGAGATTCAAGGGTGCATCAGATCGTCGTTCCGATGATCCTGAAAATCCGTGAAAGTTCTGAGAAAAGATAAAGAACCCCCTTGTTGTATGAGGGGGCATTTTGATGGCTGATAAATTATGCCGTATGCAGGAATATTTTTATCACAGGCTGTGGTGAAAGTGGTCTTATTTGCCTTGAATGCCTTATCATAGAAGAAACAGCAGAATCAGGAGAGCTGAAGGAACGACTTTCGAACCGTTGGCTTATGTGAGAGATTTCAAGACGAAGGGGGAATAGAAGTTTTATTCTTGTCAGAGAACCTGGAAAACATAAAACCATGAAAGACTATATTGAGTTGGTAATTTTGATCTTGTTGTGTTTGAAAACTTCTACCCGGCTTATGGCGGATGCGAACATAACAAGAATTTCCATCCTGAATTCATGCTATAACTTTAACCATATAGAATTTAGTACACTGAGTACACGTGAAGGCTTAAGTAATAGTCAGGTTAATGTCATTTTTCGTGACCGTGATGGTTTTATGTGGTTTGGAACCCAATCAGGACTTGATCGTTTTGATGGTTATCGGTTCAAGAATTATTTCTTTAATAAAGAAGACAAAAACTCTCTTCCGAATAATACCGTGGATGACATCCAGCAAGATTTCAAGGGTGATCTTTGGATCCATACGCTATCCGGCTATTGCATTCTTGACCTTCATCATGAATGTTTTGACTCCAATCTTTCTTCTTGGATGCAGAAACGGGGAATGAAAGGTGTTCCTAATAAGGTTCTAATTGATAAAGCGGGTAATTTCTGGTTGAATATCTATGGCAAAGGTTGCTATTTTTATGATGTGCACCGTAAAAAGGCCTGTTTCTTCCGGCAAGGTACAGGCATTCCGAAAGGGCAGGTCGTAGCTTTTGCTTTACGTGGAAATACCGTTGTGATTACTTATCGTAATGGTTTGCTGGTCTGTGTTGATGGGTATCATCAGCATATTGTGTGGATCAATCGTGATGCTCAGAAGTATTCGCCCGTCAGGATTGCAGCTTCCAAGACATTTATAGACAAAGAACACAACTATTGGCTGGAGGGTGAAACGGGTTGCATGATCTATAGTTCCACTTTACACCACTGGTTTGGGAGTCTTTTCAGTTTTTGTAAGGCGATGGGCATATCCCTGCCTTATTTTAACCTTATTGTGAAGGACATCAACCAGGATGCTTCCGGCCGGATATTACTGGCTACTGATCATCAAGGATTATTGATTTTAGATGGCAAGCGGCATTCATGTCAGACCTATATGTGCAAGTCCGGTCAAGAGGGTTCTTTGCCGGACAACACGCTCCAGACGATCTATAGGGATATTTCCGGTGGCTTCTGGATAGGTACTTATGAAAATGGATTGGCCTATTGTTCCAATAATTCATCAAGGTTTATGATCCTCCCTTTAGGGGATGTTTGTTCAATGTGTGAGGATAAAAAGGAATGTCTTTATTGTGGTACTAATGATAAGGGTATAGTGCGTTATAATCCTTATACGGGAATTGCAAAAACTTTTGGTATGTCCCAAACAGGTCTGGGATCCAATATTGTCGTAAGTACTTTAGCTGCTCATGACGGTTCTTTATATTTCGGAACTTATAAAGGGGGACTGGCCCGCTTTTGTGATGGCCATTGGACAATATTCCGTGCCCATGATTTCCCTGGTCAGTTAGCTTCAGATGATGTCTGGGCTCTTTGCGAGGACAATGACGGTGATATTATCATAGGAACATTAGGTGCAGGATTACAGATCATGAATCCCCGGACCAGGCGATTTGTTACCTATAATACCGTTAATTCTACGCTCCCTTCTGATTATATCAGTTCAATCAGTAGGATCAGAGGATCAGATAAAATCCTGATTGGTCATTCGAGAGGATTTTCAGTTATGGACCTCACGACGCGTCGTATCCGTAACTATGAGTCAACGGTTGACGGACGGGCTTTCTTGAGTCTTGCTACGAATCAAGTAGTTCAGGATAGCCGTGGCATCTTTTGGATGGCATCTCCTTCTGGCATTTCTCTCTATGACCCACTTTCCGGCCTGCTCCGCTCCATCTCTTTACCGGGAGAACTCTCTGCCGGCGTAGGTTGCTCGATCGTGGAAGATCGAAAGGGTGTAATATGGCTGGTATATGATCATACCATTGCCCAGGTAAGGATCAGGCGGGGACATAATTCGAAATTATCATTTTCCGTAACTGAATATAATAGTTTTGACGGTTTGCAGGATAGATTATTCAATTATCGTTCTGTCCTTCTTACCGATCATGGAGATGTTCTTGTAGGCGGGCAGAATGGAGTTAGCGTCATCCGTTCTATACAGAGTAAAAAGTCTAATGGCTCTTTAAGAGTGATCTTCAGTGGTCTGATGTTTTTCGATCATATACTTTCAGTGGGGGAAAAATATGACGGTCATGAGGTCCTGAAAGAAGCTCTTAATTTGAGCCGTAATGTTGACTTGAAGCATAATGAAAACACCTTTACCGTACTTTTAGCGGTCAATAAAGTCACGTTGCCCTCTCGATACCGTTTCTGCTACCGGTTAGAAGGAGCAGAAGACAGGTGGATGACAACAGCAGCAAATGATCCCAATATTACTTTTTCCAATCTCTCTTCAGGGACCTATAGACTTCAGGTCCGTGTTGTCAATAGTGATGGAACAGTGAATCCGGATATCAGCACTTTAACCATTCATGTTCATCCTCCTTTTTACTTGTCCATAGGAGCTGTTCTCTTCTATGTTGTTGCTTTCTTGATATTTCTCTATGCGGGCTATCATAGATTACTGAAGCATCAGCAGGAGCAGTTTGACCTTCGTCAGAAGAGAATTGAGGACAAGCGTGAAAGAGAGTTGAACCAGTTAAAGTTGAATTTCTTTACCAACATTACCCATGAACTTCGTACGCCGCTGACTTTGGTCCTTGTCCCGGTAACGCGAATGATCAAAGAAGAGGATGATCCCAGGAAGAAAGAGAAATTACAACTTGTAGAGCGTAATGCAAAGAGATTGTTGACTTTAGTCAATCAGTTTCTTGATGTGAGAAAGTTGGACCTTGATGAACAGAAATTGAATGCTATTCCTAATGATATTGTCGCTTTTGTCAGAAATATCTGTACCAATTTTCAAATGTTGGGAGGAAAAGATATTCAACTTTCTTTTCGCTCGACGGTATCGGCATTACAGATTTATTTCGATCCGGATAAAATGGGTAAGATCGTAGATAACCTTCTCTCTAATGCTTATAAGTTTACACCTTCAGGAGGTAAGGTCACGGTATCGTTATCCCTATCGGCATCAGCCTTTGAGCATACAGAGGGGTTGGAGATAATGGTTGCAGATACAGGAAGAGGGATCAGCAATGTGGATAAAAAGCGCGTCTTTGATCAGTTCTTTCAAGTAAATGCTGATGAGATGCAACCTTTTGGAGGAAGTGGAATCGGACTGAATCTGGTCAAGAATTTTGCAGAAATGCATGGCGGCACGGTGGAGGTGAAAGATAATCCTGGTGGGGGGACAATATTTGTCGTTACCATTCCTGTTCGTACAGATGATTCTCTGGAGGCTTCACCGCAAGATATTTCTGGGCAGGTGTCTATGCCGTCAGAGATAGAAGGAAAGGGCCCATCGGATAAGGTAAAGTCATCCTTAGGCAAAGACAGGAAACGTTTTTGCCTGCTTCTCGTTGATGACAGCAATGACTTTCTTTCCTTTATGGATGAAGTCTTTTCGGAATGGTATGATGTCCTACTTGCACCTAATGGAAAAGAGGCACTGAAGCAGATTAGAATGCGCCGTCCTGATATTATCTTAAGCGATGTGATGATGCCGGTGATGGACGGTAATACTTTTTGCAAGAAAATCAAGTCCAATCCGGATACTGCTGATATTCCCTTTCTGATGCTTACTGCACGCCTTGCTCCAGAACAGGAAACGGAAGGATTATCTTATGGTGCGGATGATTATGTTACGAAACCTTGTAGCCTTGAGACCCTTCACTTGCGTATTGAGCATCTTCTGGAGTGGCATCGGCGGGGGGAAACCGGATCGCCTTCAGGGCTGCTGGCTGCAACTGAAATGCCTGAGGCTGATCGCAAACTGATAGAGAAAGCGGAAGAATTGGTTCGTTCTCACCTTGCTGATCCTGAACTCAGCGTAGAGTCTCTAAGTGTAGGATTAAATATGTCACGAGTACAACTTTATAAGCGTATGCTGGAAATTACGAGTGAAACGCCTTCCGTTTTCATCCGTGACATCCGTCTGAAAGAGGCGGAGAAATTACTCCTTGATGGATCTTTCACGGTGAGCGAGGTGGCCTATAAGGTCGGCTTTAACAATCCCCGTTATTTCTCTAAATATTTTTCTGAGGCGTATGGCATTAAACCTTCACAGTACAGAAAAAAGAATAAGGGTTCTGTTCAATATTAAGGTTTGAGGATTCATTTTGATCTTAAGAAATAGGCGAGTTAACATTTTATGTATTCATTGGTAACATAATATTCCTTATGTTTTAGTATTTATTGTCTATCTTTGTGTGGTCAATATTTAATTAATATATAATGAAAACCAAGAAGTGGCTTTTTTTTATTATTCTCTATTTCTTTGTTGCTCCCTTATCAGCAGCAAATTATATACAGAAGGGGAATACAATTATTGTGCATGTCCAGTCCCCTGGGCCGGATGGTCCTCACCTGGTCAGTCTTCAGGTAGTAGGGGACCATATCATTCGTGTCCGTGCAACGAAGGAAAAGACGTTCCCTGCCACACAGAGCCTGATGATTGTTCCTCAGACAGCCCGTCCTGTCTTTCGTGTCAGGCAGAAGAATTCCCATATCTTGATTAGCACCTCATCCCTGCGCGTTGATGTTGATGCCCTGTCAGGCCGTATTGCCTTCTATCATCCGGACGGACGGCTGTATGTTCAGGAAACGGCTCATGGGGGCAAGACTCTTAAACCGTTTTTCGTTCCGGCTCGTGAAATAGGGGCGGGACACCTTACGGCTGCACAGCGTAAAGGCTGGTCTTGCCGTGCACTTTTTGATAGTCCTTCTGATGAAGCCTTTTATGGCTTGGGGCAGCATCAGGCAGGGGAGCTGGACATGAAAGGGCGGAATGAGGATCTGTTTCAATATAACACAAAGGTAAGTGTACCCTTTGTAGTGAGCAATCGTAATTATGGGATCCTGTGGGACAGTTATTCTTACTGCCGTTTTGGAAATCCCAACCCTTATGTGCAACTTAACCATGCTTTCACCTTATATGATAAGGACTGGCGGGCGGGAGCATTGACCGGTACTTATGTTGACAAGAAAGGAAACAGGCTGGTGCGTCGTGAAGATTCCCTGTATTTTGAATATGGATGTCCTCCAAAATCTGCTATTGCAAAGGCCACGGATCATGGAGGCATCCGGAATTTACCACAGGACATTACACTTGGAGGATCCAATGTGGTCTATGAAGGTTTTCTTCAGGCTCCTGTTGATAATCACTATCATTTTCTCCTTTATTACGCAGGTTATATCAAGGTATATATCGATGGCAAATTAGTTGTCCCGGAACGGTGGCGTACGGCATGGAATCCAAATTCGTGGAAATTTGTCGTGCCCATGAAAAAGGGTGTAAGGGTTCCTGTCCGCATCGAATGGAAGCCGGATGGTGATGTCAGTTACTGTGGCTTGCGTGCAGCTACGCCAAGAAGTGATCAAGACCAGGGGAAATTGAGTATATGGAGTGAGATGAGCCGTGAAATGGATTACTATTTTATTGCGGGCCGAGATCTGGATGACGTGATCTCCGGTTACCGTACGCTTACAGGCAAGGCCCCCGTTTATCCGAAGTGGGCACTTGGATTCTGGCAGAGCCGTGAGCGTTATCGGAACAGTGGAGAAGTGGAAAGGGTCATGAAAGAATTCCGTACTCGTCATATCCCTATAGATAATATCGTACAGGACTGGAATTACTGGAAGATTGATTCATGGGGAGATCATACTTTTGATGCTTCCCGTTATGCTCATCCTCAGGCAATGCTGGACAGCATCCATCAAATGCATGGGAGGTTTATGATCTCTGTCTGGCCTAAGTTTTATGTGACGGTCAGAAATTATAAGGAGTTGGATGCCCATGGGTGGATCTATCACCAGGCTATCCAGGACTCGATCCTGGACTGGCTTGGATACCCGGGGTCTTTCTATGATGCCTATTCTCCAGGTGCCCGCAAGATGTTCTGGGATCAGTTGAATGAAAATCTGTATCAAAAATATCATTTCGGCATAGATGCCTGGTGGATGGATGCCTCCGAACCTGACGTGTGTGACTGTACGCCAATGTGGTATCGCAAGGCTCTGTGTGGTCCTACCAGCCTGGGTTCGAGTACAGAGTATTTTAATGCTTATGCACTGATGAATGCTGAGGCCATTTATGACGGTCAGCGCAAGGTGAATCCAGGCCAAAGGGTGTTCCTCCTGACCCGGAGTGGCTTTGCGGGGCTGCAACGCTATAGTACTGCTACCTGGAGTGGAGACATTGGCACGCGCTGGGAGGACATGCGGGCACAAATAACGGCAGGACTGAATTATTCCTTATCCGGACTGCCGTTCTGGGGTATGGATATAGGAGGGTTCTCTGTGGAAAACCGCTATGTAACTGCTCAGAAACTCTTTGACCGTACCGGTGTGGAGAATGCAGACCTCCGGGAATGGAGGGAGTTGCAAGCCAGATGGAACGAGCTGGGATGCTTTATCCCGCTTTATCGTACTCACGGGCAATGGCCGTTACGTGAGGTCTGGAACATCGCCCCTGACAATCATCCTGCTTACCGGGCGATAGTCGCAACTGATCGTTTCCGTTACCGGATGATGCCTTACCTGTACAGTCTTGACGGAGCTGTTCATTTCCGTGACTATACGCTGATGAGAGCTTTGGTGATGGACTTTAACGGTGATCCCGGCGTTGATGATATTCGTGACCAATGGATGTTCGGCCCCGCCCTTATGGCCTGCCCCGTGACCCATTTCCTGGCCCGGAGCCGTCAGGTCTATCTGCCGAGGCAGCGGGGATGGTATGATCTTTGGACGGGACGGTATTACGAGGGTGGGCAGAGGATTACTGCGGACGCTCCCTACGGCCGTATACCTGTCTTCGTTCCGGAGGGCTCAATTGTCCCTTTCGGGCCGGCTGAAGAATGGAGTGACCAGAAACCTGCTGATCCGATAGAACTTTATGTCTATGAAGGTGCAGATGCTCACTTTACTCTCTATGAGGATGAGGGTACTAATTATGATTATGAAAGAGGACAGTATGCCCTGATCCCTTTCAATTATGATGAACACCGTAAAACTTTGACTATCGGAAAGCGGAGAGGGGCTTTTAAGGGGATGCTCAAGAGTCGCCATTTCCGTATTGTCGTGGTGAAAGCGGGACGGCCTCAACCTTTGGATCTGGATCATCCACAGGGAATGCTGCTGTCTTATAACGGGCAGGCGGAAAGTGTGCGGCTGCGATAAACCGGTAGTAATGAGTGAGAAGGTATAAAAATGAAGAAAGAACAACGAATAATAAAGAGAATATAAAGATGAAAGATGATGGGAAGAAAGTGATCATGACCGTGTTCCTTTTGCTGACTTGCTTCTTAGGAGTGCAGGCAGGTGAGAGGTCTTGCTTTGATGAGGGATGGCTGTTCCTCCTTGGCAATAATGCGAAAATGTCACAGGCGGACTATGATGACTCACATTGGAGAAAACTCGATCTGCCACATGACTGGGCTATTGAAGGAGATTTCAGCGACCGTAATCCCAGTGGTGCTGGCGGGGGTGCTCTGCCTGGTGGGACAGGTTGGTACCGGAAACATTTTTCTTTGTCAGATCTTCCCGGAGGGGGGAAATCGGCTTGTTATTTCATTGATTTTGACGGAGTGTACATGAATTCGACGGTCTACTTGAATGGCCATGAACTGGGGAACAGACCATACGGATACAGTTCTTTCCGCTATGAACTGACCCCCTATCTGAACCGGACAGGAGATAATGTTCTGGCCGTGAAGGTGGACGACAGTGATCAGCCCAATTCGCGTTGGTACAGTGGCTGTGGCATCTACCGTCATGTCTGGGTCGTGGGTACGCCGTCTCTTCATATTGCTCATTGGGGACTGCATGTGGTTTCTGAGGCGGATGGAAAGGTAAGGATAGATGTCCAACTGGCCGGTAAGGGACAGAAGGTTGAAAAACCGATGATCAGGTATCTGATAAGGGACCACCAGGGACGGATAGTTGCTAGAGCCCAGAGTCACCGTCTGTCAGTAAGCCTCAATGTGCATGCTCCCCATTTGTGGTCCATCGGGCATCCCTATGTGTATCAGGTGTACGCCCAAGTACTCCTCCACCATCGGGTAACAGATACGGAGGAAACAACTACCGGATTCCGGTCTTTTCGCTTTGATTCAAAGACGGGGTTTTGGTTGAATGGCAAGAACTTCAAGATCAATGGTGTATGTGACCACCATGACCTGGGCTGTCTGGGAGCAGCTTTAAATGAAGATGCCCTGCACCGTCAGCTGCTGATGCTGAAGGATATGGGTTGTAATGCCATTCGCTGCTCCCATAATCCTCCTGCGCCCGAACTTCTCAACATGTGCGATACGATGGGGTTCATAGTCATGGATGAGGCTTTTGATATGTGGAGAGAGAGGAAGACGAAGAATGACTATGCCCGTTTCTTTGATAAGTGGCATGAGCGTGACCTGTCGGATATGATCCGTCGTGACCGTAATCACCCCTGTATCTTGTTGTGGAGCATAGGCAATGAAGTCCTGGAACAGTGGTCTTCCAAGGGGCCGAATCAATTGACCCTCGATCAGGCGAACCTGTTGCTGAACGCAGCACATGATCCCTCTGCGCTTTCTCATTCTTCATCTCTCTCGCCGAATTCTTTGCTGACTATTCATCTGGCGGATATTGTAAAGCGGTATGATAAGACGCGTCCTGTTACGGCTGGCTGCAATGAGCCGAATCCGAATAATAATCTTTTCAAGAGTGGTGCTCTGGATGTGATCGGATATAACTATCACCGGCAATGGATCAAGGATGTCCCGAAGAATTTTCCTGGCAAGCCTTTTATCATGACGGAAAGTGTCAGCGCTCTGATGACCCGTGGTTATTACAAGATGCCTTCAGATTCTATATACATCGTTCCGGACCGGTGGGACCGTCCTTATACGGATCCGTCGATGATGTGCTCGTCTTATGACAATATGCATGCACCGTGGAGCAGTACAGATGAGGAAACATGGGATATTGTGAAGCATACTCCTTATTGCTGCGGCCAGTTTATCTGGACTGGCTGGGACTATATCGGGGAGCCAACTCCTTACGGTTTTCCTGCACGGAGCAGTTATTTTGGGATCATAGATCTGGCAGGATTCCCTAAGGATATTTATTACATGTATCAGAGTGAATGGACTGACCGTGATGTGTTGCATCTGTTTCCACATTGGAACTGGTTACCCGGACAGACGATCGATATGTGGTGCTACTATAATCATGCAGATGAAGTGGAACTGTTTATTAATGGCAAGAGTCAGGGCGTGCGGAGGAAAACCAACGATCACCAGTATCATGTCGTCTGGAGGGTGAAGTTTGAACCGGGAACCGTGAAGGTCGTGGCCCGTTTAAAGGGGAAAGTAGTCCGTGAGGAGTCTATCCATACTGCCGGCCCTCCTGATCATATCCTTCTGAAGGCCGATCGTACCAAACTTATGGCCAATGGCAGAAACTTATCCTTTGTAACGGTTGAAGTTGTAGACAAGGCCGGAAATCTCTGTCCTGATGCAGATAATGAGATTTATTTTGATGTCAAGGGACCGGCTTCTATTGCCGGGGTGGATAATGGATGCGAGTTTTCCATGGAACGCTTCAAGGCTGACCAGCGCAAGGCTTTCTTCGGGAAATGCCTGGTGGTACTGAAATCAAAAAAAGTTTCAGGAAAGGTTACTCTGATCGCCCGTGGTGTTGATCTCCGTCCGGCAGTCCTGGCCCTTCAAGTACAATAATCGAGATTCTTACCTTTGGGTTACGATGATGGTGTTTAAAATCGTTAAGTAATGTAATAAGTCGTTACGTATTGGAATAACTCGTTTTTTTCTTGTATTCTTTATGAGTACCTTTGTGGCATTTGCCGGCCCATAAAGCCGGCAATGCTATAAATATATTATAATGAAACAGAAAATTGGTCTTTTCGTACCTATAACGTTAGGTTTACTGACCGCATTCGGCCCTTTTGTCACAGATTTTTATCTTCCGGCGATGCCGGCGATGTCAGCATCTTTTCACACCTCTCCTTCATTAGTAGCCCTGAGCCTTACCATGGGCATGGTAGGTCTGGCTGTGGGACAAATTTTTATCGGTCCTCTCTCAGATAAATTTGGCAGGAAACGATTACTGATCCTCTCGATGCTGCTTTTTGCCCTTGCCTCAGTGTTCTGCGTGCTTTCTCCCAACATCTATTTATTCAACCTTATGCGTCTTTTTCAAGGGATAGGAGGAGCCGGAGGAATAGTTCTTTCTAAAAGTATTGCTACGGATATGTTTAGTGGGATTGACTTACAGAGTTTTATGGCAGTTTTAGGGGCCATCAACGGTATCGCACCGGTTACTGCACCGATCCTTGGAGGAGTGATGACCGCTTTTGTCTCATGGCGCGGAATCTTCTGCTTATTGCTTGCTATCGGAGTCATATTGATGGTGTGCAGTTGTTTCCTGCGTGAGACACTGCCTTTGGAGAAGCGGTCCAAAGCCGGGGTCCTTCACGTCTACGTCAACTTATTCAAGGTGTTCCGTAATCCTTGTTTTACATTGAGTACATGTGTATCCATGACCGGATTCCTCACGTTTTTTGCCTATATTGCTTCTTCTCCCTTTGTCCTCCAGAAAACTTATGGGCTATCTCCTATAGCCTATAGCCTGTGTTTTGGCCTGATTGCTTTTACGATCGGTATCGGAAGTTTGCTGGGAGCGCGTTTTAAGCATCAGAATACTGCCCTTAAGGCAGCAGCGATTCATCTGCTTATCGGTTCCGTTATTACTACCCTGTGTCTGATCGTACATGCACCTCTGGGGCTGCTTATGATCGGTTATGTATGGATGGTGATAGGTTTTGGACTTATGCAGCCAGCAGCTACGGCTATTGCCATGGATACAGAGCGCTTGAGAGCAGGTGCAGCGAGTGCGATCTTTGGTGCGAGCGGTTTTGTGTCAGGTGCTGTGGCAAGTCCACTGGTATCGTTAGGGGATATACCAGTTACTTCTGGTTTGGTGATGGTCTCAGGGGCTGTGGTTTGTCTTTTCCTCACCCTGAACTTATGCCGGCAGATCAAGCGGGAAGCCTTATGCGGAATAGAGAAAGTCCAGGCCTGAGCGGTCAAAGAATGCATCTGCTCATGGATTAAAGAGGTAAGAATTTTGCCGCTCATGGTTTGGGGGCCGCTGTCTTCTCAAATCGGATTCTGACAAACTGTATACCCATGGACTTGAAGAGATTGTAGAAACGGTCACTGGCATTCAGCCTGGCGCTTTCTATATTATCAGGAGTGAGACAGCGTTTTTTCATGAGGTATGCAGCCCGGTGATAGAGATCATCATGGTCATCGGCGCTCCAGTGTCCGTTTTGATAGAAAGTCTTTGTGCGGGCTTCATCGATAAACTCATTATCCAGGAGCCGGATAGGCGGCAGGGTGCAGGTAAGCGTATCATGATCTCTTTTGATCCAGCCGTCTCTGACATCCTTCATGTCTATTCCTAACCGCAGAGTACCATAGTAGATATTCATCAGTTCATCATCACTGAAAAAACCATGCCGAACGGTATCGACGAGTTCTTCATCGCTGATGGAGAGAAATTCCCACTGCCCGATATTCTGTATTGATTTTATCTGTGTAGGGGTGAGAAGAGTTGATCCCTTTCTGAAGATAGAGAGATGGTTGTCTCTCATAATAGAATGGATGACCACTATGGACAGGAGAATACAGGTGAGTCCCAAAATGATTTTCATCAGCAGTCGTGTGAAAAAAGTTGTTTTGAAATTATTCTCTTTCATGTTCCGTTTCTGTTTTTGTTGCATCTAAGAGTTTCTGGAGGTCTCCCGTCCTGAAATCTTTCCGTAAGGTGATCGTAATATGATTTTGCGGATACCCCATAGCCTCAGCTATCGGGATCAGGATCTCGGCGGCACTCCGGCGTGCCGTCTCTATCATACCCATCCGGGGGACATCATCCAGGATGGCTTTACGCCCCTGCCGCTCATAGTTTTCCAGTTCTTCGTCTCGGAATCTCCCTCGAAGAAGAGGAATATTAGAACGGATACCCTGATAATCAATGCGTGTACTGGTGAGCTCTATCTTTGGATCCGGGAGGATGATCTCAAGTTGGTTTCCCTTCTTCCTGATATTTTTCTCTGAGAAATCGCTGAAATCAACATAGGCTTTCAAGGTAGCCTCTATTGGGATAGCCACCTGTCTGGTTCCTGCAACAGGGACAGGAAGGTCAAATGATTTACTTAACAGAGTACCCTTTAATTGGAGTTGGTCCTGGTGAGTAATAATTTTACGGACTTTATATTCCGCAGTATAAAGGCGCGAACATTTCTTAATCTGCATGACCAGCAAGGATAAAGAGTCTTCCGCTTCATTATCCTGGGCTGTGGGATGCTTTCCACATGAAATGAAAGCCAGAAGGAAAAGGGATAAGAGGAGGATGGATTTTTTCATGTTGGATCTTTTTGTTTTCCGCAAATATACAGAAAAAAGTTTACCTTTGGAGTCTTTCTTCTTTTTTTTCATCATCTCCTTCTTCTATTTTCATTATCTGATGGACAATAAGTTTTCTGCTGATGTCCCCTTTTGCCAACCTTGGTGACAGTTGATTTTACCCTGTACTTAAACTATTCCAAATGAACAGGCATCTGTGTGATTTTTTTTTATTACCTTTGCGTTGCTTAAAGAAACTGGAAAATGAAAAAAATAATATTTGCTGCAGCTGTACTTGTTTTGCTTGACGGAGCACTGATCTCTTGTTCCAGCAAGAAGAAAAGCAATGATATTATCGTTCCTAAGAGTGCGGTGATCCCCGCGAAAGAGAAGACTCAGAGCATGAGTCCTTTTCATGATGTTCGTACAGCCTCCTGGATGGGGGAGACCTATACCATTGATGTGCTTCGCAAATCAGACCCTTCTTTACCGCAGGCACAAGTGGATGAGAACACCAAATATGATGACAATCAGATCACCGTGAAAGTTGTTCGGAAAAATGGTTCGGTCTTTTTCAGCCGCACCTTTACGAAATCAGATTTTTCCTCTTATATTGATGATGATACGAAAAAGAAGGGAGCATTGCTGGGGATCATCTTCGTAAAAGCGGAAAGCAGTAATTTGCTTTTTGCAGTAAGCGTAGGTTCTCCGGATGTCACCAGTGACGAATATATCCCTTTGGTGATGAAATTATCCCACACGGGGACGGTTGACATCAGTAAGGACAATAGTCTGGATACCGGATCTGATACCCAGTCAGACGAAGAAGAATAACTCCGGGGCGGTTAGATAAAAGATAAAATAAAGGCTGAGAACCAATTAGTTTTCAGCCTTTATTTTTAGAATTTTGCCATTTTAATAGCATCTATTGCACATTCATCTCCTTTGTTTCCTAATTTCCCTCCACAGCGGTCAAGAGCTTGCTGATGGTCATTGGTAGTTAGGAGTCCATAGATGATCGGTATCTCCTGAGTGGCATTCAAGCGTGCAATCCCGTAGGTGACCCCTTGACAGATATAGTCAAAGTGAGGTGTATCTCCTCTGATCACGCTTCCGAAAATGATGACTGCATCATAACCTCCATTAAGTACCATCTGGTGTGCACCATAAACCAGTTCGAAACTTCCTGGAACGGTTTTCACATGAATGTTTTCAGATAAGCAGCCATGCTTCTCAAGTGTTTTTACTGCACCCTCCAGCATAGCACCTGTAATATCATGATTCCATTCTGCCACTACAATACCAAAGCACATATTACTGGCATCAGGAATACTGTCAAAGTCGTATTTTGAAAGATTATGTAATGCCGTTGCCATTATTTAGTGGAAGCCCTTTCTATATATTTGTCAATTTCGCTGCTTTGTACAATTGCAGCATTGACATATTTTTTCTTGATGTCCTGATAGATCTTTAAAGCATCCGCTTTCTTTCCTTGACTCTCCAGAATTTCACCCGCTTTGATCAAATAAGTAGGAGAGAGACTGTTGTTCCGATGATCCAGAGCATGCTTGTCAGCCATTTCGGCAGCCTTCTTAAAGTTGTCTATCGCCTTGTCAAGTTGCCCGTTATGGGCGTATGCATCCCCTAAGGCACCAATAGCGGCGGGGCTGACCATCTGGTCATTTTTAGGATTATATTTCTTGAGATATTTCAATGCGTCAGGCCACTTGTTCAGGTTCGCATAGCACAATCCTGCATAGAGATTAGCCAGGTTACCGGCATTTGTGCTGCCATAGTTATCAGCAATAGCTACGAACCCATTATATCCGGCTCCGTCTCCGTTGAGCGCTTTGTCGAACATTTCATTATCAAAATATTCCTGTCCGCGGCCAAGTTCTGTACTTGCTTTGTTCTCATTAGGAACAGCGACGAGATTATGGTAGGCTATTATCGCTGCAATAATTGCGATGATGGCTACTACAACCCATGCGAAAAGTTTCCTGTTTTTTAAGAAGGTAGCTTCAGATTTATTGAGGGTATCCTCCATATCCATAGAGCCCTCTTTCTTGTTTTTTGCCATTATTATGAATTGATTTTATTGTTTCTTTATGATACCCACAACGCTTGCCCTGGACCTGATCATAAGTTTTAAGCAAGTATCCGGTGACACCAAAGTTAATCCTCGTTGCCACTTGCTGTGATTTGAGGTTGGTAATATCTATAGCTTTATCGGGACAAAATTACTTATATTTTCCCATATATTGAAATTTATCAAGCACTTTTTTCGTTTTTCATGACTAAAAGGTTTAACTTTGCAGGAAAGTAATGCATCGGGAAGGCTTAAGGGATATGGTTCTCAAACGGATTTCGATTGTAAATTTCAAAAATATCAAGGCGGCAGATCTTGACCTGTCTCCTAAGATGAACTGTTTTCTGGGCCTTAATGGGGTGGGGAAAACCAATTTTCTTGATGCCGTATATTATTTGTCTTTCTGTCATGGCGTTTCTGGTTCTCCTGATTCCCAACTGATCACTCATGGTGAGGATTTTTTTATGCTGGAAGGAGATTATGATCTGTCTGTTGTCCAGCATGAGGTGATCTCCTGTGTTATGAAAAGAGGCCGGAAAAAACATTTCAAGCGGAATGGTAAAGATTATCGGCGGCTGTCCCAGCATATTGGACTGATCCCTCTGATCCTCATTTCTCCGTCAGATATATCTCTTGTCCTTGGTGGAGGTGAGGAGCGCCGGAAATTTATGGATGTGGCGATCTCCCAGTATGATCATACTTACCTGAATGCGCTGATGTATTATAATAAGGCTTTACAACAGCGGAATATCCTGTTGAAGGGAGAAGCTGAGCCGGATGAGACCCTTATGGATGTCCTTGAAAATGAAATGGCCCGGCAGGGAAATATCCTCTTTGGCAAGCGTAATGATTTTATCCAACGGCTGATCCCCGTATTCCAGGAGATCTATCAGGATGTTTCTAACCAGCAGGAGACAGTATCCCTCAGGTATGTGTCCCATGCGAGTGAGGGGAATCTGCTCGACATACTGCATTCTAGCAGATCCCGGGACCGTGCCGTAGGCTATTCGCTTCACGGCGCTCACCGTGATGATCTGGAGATGCTCATGGATGGTTATCCGCTAAAGCGTGAGGGGAGTCAGGGACAATTGAAATCTTTTGTCTTGTCGTTAAAGTTGGCACAGTTTGATTTCTTGCGTCAGAAGTCGGATCATGCCATGCCTCTTTTATTGCTTGACGATATATTTGACAAACTTGACACTTTTCGTGTGGAACGGATTGTCCGTCTGGTTTCGGGACGCCATTTTGGACAGATCTTTATCACCGATACCAACCGGGATCATTTAGATAGTATTCTGAAGCAAGGTGACGGAAATTATCGGATTTTCTTTGTCGATGACGGAAAGATTACGGTTAAGGAAGGAGAAGGATAAGCCATGTTCAGAAGAAAAGTAGAAATAGTGGATGATGTGCTCCGCCAGGCACTCCGTCAGGACGGTCTCGAGACGCCATTGCAGCAAAGACGCCTGATCAGTGAGTGGGCTAAGATAGCAGGTCCTGTTACCGAGAACTATACAGCCGGTTTGTTTATCCGTAATCAGATTCTTTTTGTAAAACTCCTCAATCCTGCTCTTCGTGCTGATCTCTCCATGATGAAATCGGCACTTGTCAGGAAGCTGAATGCAACCGTTGGCGCCCGGGTAATCACGGACATTCATTTTTACTGATGGTCTTGAGATTCACCAGTTCTTCTTGTTCTTTCCTGGCGGTCACAAAGAGCCGGCGGCGGCAGGATTTGAATACGTAATGATCTCATCCATTTTTATGTCATAAGGATCCGACGGGATGTGACGGAACTTCTGGAAGTCAAAGCAGATGCCGATCTTATAGCAATGGGGCATCTTTCGCAACAACCTGTCATAGTAGCCTTTTCCACGTCCCAGTCGGTTACCGGAACAATCAAAAGCCATTCCCGGAATGACTGCTACATCAACTTGTTCAAGATGGTCAAAGGGCATGCCCACCGGCTCCTGTATCTGATAGGCCCCTTTCTGGAGATTCTGAACATTTTCATAGCGGCGAAGTTCAAGCTCTTCCTGGTTGATGACCGCTGGCAAGAGGATCATTTTACCCCCCTTCACCAAACCGTCAAGTATTTCCTGGGTCTCGACTTCATCAGGGAGTGCAGCATAGAGGAGAAGGGTGGATGCAGCCTTGATCTTCGGGTGGTGAAGGATCATCTTGGCGATCGCTTCAGATTGAACCTTTCTTTGTGAAGGCACCTGCATCCGCTTTTGTTCCCGTATCAACTGTCTCAATTGCCTTTTGTCAAGCATGATTCCGGGATTTCCAATCGTGCATATACTGTGGCTTCAGCATCAGTGGAGCATACGCTAATTTATGTCTTGGACGTATTTTCAGTCCTTTTCCCTTAACTTTTGTAAGAGGTTTCTTTTTTGGTGCCTTGCGATGGGGTGCAGGACGTTTAGGGAAGGCGTCATGATTGCGGAACACCTCCAGTGCTTTCCTGATCACCGGATCATCCTGATTAATGTATTCGTTCCAGGCTTCTTCGTCCAGCATATTGTAGATGATCCGACTGTTGATATAACGTTGAAGGAGTTTGTGCGAGGTCCTGATCAACAGGTTACGACGTTTCAAGCCGTTATTAGCCGCATAGGTTGCAAATTTATCTACCAGGTTCTGGCGGTCAAGATAATCGGCGAGTTGCTGCATTTCCTTGAAGTTGTTGAGCTTAGGCCTGTTATTGTCCGTGTAGGTGAAAGCATATTGCATGATAAGTCCGCTCATGGCAGCCTCCTTGAAATAGGAAGTCATTCCGATAGTATCCTCAGGCACGAAGATGTCCGGTATAATGCCCCCACCGCCATAAACGACACGCCCCAGTTTGGTGTGATAAGCCGGACCATGATGCTTGATACTGTCACGGGAGAAAAATTCTCCATGTTCATAACGGTTGAGGAGATCTTCCTCGTAGTCTTTATCATCTCCCATCGAGTAAGGTTTCTGTATGCATCTTCCGGATGGGGTATAATAACGGGCTATGGTAAGCCGGATCATACTTCCGTCAGGAAAGGCAATCTGCTGTTGGACCAGTCCCTTTCCGAAAGTACGGCGGCCGATAATCATTGCCCGGTCATTGTCTTGCATGGCTCCAGAGAAAATCTCAGCGGCAGAAGCCGTACCCTCATTGACCAGAACCACCAGAGGGATATTCTGATAACTCCCATTTCCATTGCTCCTGTAGTCCTGCCGTGGGCTTTTACGTCCCTGGGTATAAACGATGAGTCTGTTCTTGGGAAGGAACTCATTAGCTATCTGTACGGCGCTCTCAAGATAACCACCAGTATTGTCTCGTAAATCGATCACCAGATTCTTGAATCCTTTCTGAGAGAGTTTGGCCAGAGCGATAAGTGTTTCCGGGTAAGTGGTCTCTCCGAAATCCTTGATCCGGATATAGCCGGTATCATCGTTAAGCATATAAGTGGTAGTGACACTCTTCTGAGGGATCTCTCCACGTGTGACCATAAATTGATGGATCTTCCTGCTGCCGAAACGGATGATGCCGATCTTTACCTTTGTATCTTTGGGACCCTTCAGACGGTGCATAGCCTCTTCATTGGTCACCTCTTTGCCGGTAAAATTCTTGTTGTTGATTTGTACGATGCGGTCTCCGGCCAGGATGCCTGCCCTTTCAGCCGGTCCATTTTTGATGACATTTTCCACATGGATAGTGTCATTACGGATCGTAAACTCGATGCCTACTCCCGCGAAAGAACCTTTCAAGTCGTCATTGGCTTCTTGTGCATCTTTGGCGCTGATATAGACCGAGTGCGGGTCCAACTGGGCCAGGATGGCAGGGATGGCCTTGTCCACCAGGGAGTCTATGTTGACCGGGTCCACATATTGGTCATCAATGATGTGGAGGAGGTTGTTCAGCCGATTACTGCCTGAATTGATAATACTCAGTCTGTTGCCACCAAAATGGTTGGAGAAGAATGAGCCGATAACAATACCGATGACGACACAAACTGCCATGACAATCGGCATGAAACGTTTGGATTTATTTACATTCATCATGAGTAAATAGTTGCTTATTTAGATTTTGGAGAGGAGTTCTCTTCCTCGTCCGGATTCAGATAGAGCACTTTCACACCAGCACGGGTAAGGAGTTTGATACCGTCATCAAGACGATATTTCTCTCCATAAACGACACGTTTGATGCCTGCTTGAATGATCAGTTTAGCACATTCGATGCACGGTGAAGCCGTCACGTAGAGTGTGCTTCCATCACTGTTATTCGAGCTTCTGGCTAATTTCGTGATCGCGTTTGCTTCAGCGTGAAGGACGTATGGCTTGGTCAGTCCATTATCATCCTCACATATATTCTCGAACCCGCTTGGGGTACCATTATAGCCATCGCTGATAATCATTTTATCCTTGACCACCAATGCTCCGACTTTTCGTCTTTGGCAATAGCTGTTTTCAGACCAGATACGGGCCATGCGCAGATAACGCAGATCCAGCAGATGCTGCTTTTTCTGATGCTGCTTTTCTTGATCTTGATGCTGCTTTTCTTCTTGTGTCATTTTTCCATAATCCTTAAAGATTCTTCCTGCCGGCGGATGCCATCGCGCTTGAGCAATGCTCCGATCGTTGGCTCTTGACCGCGGAAACGTTTGTAAAGCGTCATCGGATGCTCTGTCCCTCCCTTTGAAAGGATGCAATCACGGAATCGCTGAGCGGTAGTACGATCGAAGATACCATTCTTTTTGAAGACACTGAAGGCATCGGCATCCAGCACTTCAGCCCATTTATAACTATAGTAGCTGGCGGCATATCCGCCGGACATGATATGGGAAAACTGTACGGTCATGCAACTTTCCGGAAGGGAAGGCAGGAGGTGGACAGGGGCCTGAGCTTTCTGTTCAAAATCGACCAGATCTCCCTCCAGCGGCTTTGTCCTGGTGTAGTAAGCCATATCAAGCAGCCCGAAACTTACCTGTCTCATACAACTGTAAGCTACGAGGAAATTCCTGCTTTTGATAATGCGGTCAATAAGTTCGTCCGGAATAGGTTCACCGGTTTGATAATGAAAAGCAAAGGTCCGCAAGAAATCTTTCTCTGAGGCGAAGTTTTCCATTAATTGTGAAGGGAGTTCGACGAAATCCCACCATACATTAGTACCGGAAAGACTGGAAAAGCGCGTGTTGGCAAACATGCCGTGCAGCGCATGGCCGAATTCGTGCAGGAAAGTCTGGACTTCTCCCCATGTCAGCAGTGCCGGTTTGCCAGCCGTCGGTTTGGTAAGGTTCATGACGAGGCTCACTTGAGGGCGTATGTTCTTCCCGTCCTTCTCAATCCACTGTCCCTGAAATTCTGTCATCCAGGCTCCTTCTTTCTTTCCTTTCCGCGGGTGGAAATCCGTGTAGAGTACGGCAAGGTAACTGCCATCTTGGTCATAGACCTCATAGGCTTTGACGTCAGGATGGTAGACGGGAATATTGGGATCATACTGAAAGGTTATGCCGTAGAGGCGGGTGGCTAAACCGAAAACGCCCTTGATCACCTTCGAGAGTTCGAAATAGGGGCGAAGCATCTCTGCGTCCAGGTGGTATCGTTGCATCTGTAACTGGTGGGAGTAATAGCTGAAATCCCACGGTTCCATCTTGAAGCCGGGGCCTTCCTTCTGGAGAGCAATAGAATTCACTTCTTCTACCTCTTTCAAAGCGGAAGGCTTGTACGCTGTGATCAGATCATTAAAAAGTTTATAGACCGTCTTCGTGTCTCCTGCCATGCGTTCTTTCAAGACATAGTCAGCATAAGTGGAATAACCGAGAAGTTGGGCGATTTGTAACCGTTGGTTGACAATCAGGCGGCAGATCTCAATATTATTTTCTTTGTTCTTATGAGTGCAGACCGTGTTCTTGGCCCGGTACATCTTTTCACGCAGGTTCCTTCGTGTGGAATAGGTCATGAAAGGTGAGTAACTGGGGTAATCAAGGGTAAAAGTCCATGTCTTTTTTCCTTGTTCAGTATGTTCTGCTGCATCCAGTAAGGACTGTGGCAGTCCGTCAAGGTCGGCCGGATCCGTAATATCCAACGTGAAGGTTTTGTTTTCTTTCAGCAAGTTTTGGGAAAACTGCAGGGTGAGGAGATCATTTTCCTCTGTAAGTTTTCTCAGGTGAGTTTTACCCTCTTCATCGAGCAAGGCCCCGCTGCGGACAAATCCTTCGTAGCTCTTGTCCAGGAGCATGTTTTCTTCAGGAGTAAGTGTACCATGATGGTCATGTACATATCTGACCCTTTCGAATAATTTTTGATTCAGACTAATATCATTGGAATGCCTGGTAAGTGCAGGACTCAGTTTTTGAGCCAGCGATTCAAGTTGGTCGCTGGTTTCTGCACTGAGCATACAGGAAAAGACGGAAGTGACCCGGTCCAGCAGATCATAGTAATGATCGCCTTTGCTTTTGTCTTCCCAATCAAGTGTATTATCAAAAGTGGGTGTATCAGGATTGTTTACAATCCGGTCCACCTCCTCATTTTCGCGGCGGATACCTTCAAGGATACCTTCTTCGTAATCTTTGGGTAATATACGGTCAAAAGGAACCGTAAGATGAGGCGTGCCATAAGGAACAAAAAATGGATTCTGGTGTTTTTGCTTCTCTATTTCGTCTTTTGTCATGCTCTTTCTCTATTTTTGATACAAAGATAATGAAAATTGTCGCTGCACATACATTAAATTGCTCAATTTAACATCTATTTCATCCCCTTTGTAAATCATTTTCAGGAAAGAGCATATTTGGTTCAGTTCTGATGATTTCTGTCCATAAGCAGTTTCTCCAGAGCCGGTATGATAATTCTGCCCCGTGAGAGTGTGGCGAGTCCCTGACGACTCAGTCGGTTCAAGGCACGTGACACGTCTAGCCGGCTCTCATTGAGTTCTCTTGCAAGATCGGCCATCCTGATATAGATCGTTTTGGGGCCTGCAGGCCGGTCGCAGTGGGATTCTAAAAAACGGGTTATACGATGTTCTATATCCTGAGGGACTCGTTGCCAGGGGCGTCTGGAAAGTTTCTGTGACTGTGCACTGATGATATTAAGGAGATTAAGGCGGAATATTCCGAATTCTTCAGAGAGTTTCATCACTTCGCCCTTTTCCAGAGTCATCAGGTTTACCTCTGTTTTGCAAATGAAATTCTTGGTAAAACGCTGGTGAAGTCCGAATAATCTTTCCGGTTGTAACACTTCAGGGGCATTTACTTCCTCTATGAAACGATAGCTGTGGTCATCTGCAGACGATTCAGCATCAAGAGTGCCGTTCAGTAAGAAATAAAGACGGTCGCACGACTCATTTTCCTTGATCACCCTCTTCCCCTTATTATATTTTAAAAAACCGAAGGGGGTACGGGTGATAATCAGGGAGAGGTCATCACGGCTGAGGCCTAAAAAGAGGGGCAACTTAAGAAGTTGATCATACACTCTTAGTTCTGCCATGCTATTTCTTTTGAGAAGGGGTCAACTGATCATCGAGAATCTTGTTTTTAAGTCCTGGAGAATACCATTCCTTTAATTTCCCATGGCGGTCAGAGTAGATGAAATAGACCATAAGTTCCGGATGTTTTTCCAGTACTGTCTTGGCACGGTTTACCCCCAGGACCATGAAGGCTGTAGCGTATGCATCTGCTGTAGCACAGTTCTTGGCAAGTACAGTTGAGGAAAGCAAACTGTGCTGGACGGGATAACCGGTATGCGGATCAATGGTATGTGCATACTTCCGGCCTCCCTTATAATAAAAATTACGGTAATTTCCACTGGTAGCCATGGCGATATTCGTTACATTGAGAATACTTTCAATTTGCTGATTCGTGTTCAGGGAGTCATCGGTCGGTTTGGTAACGCCGATATGCCAGGGGACCCTTTTCTGGTCAATGCCGCTGGTGACGATTTCTCCACCTATTTCCACGATAAAGTTTTGTATGCCATTCTTTTTCAGGAAGCGGGCTACAACATCACATCCATAACCCTTAGCAATGCCTGAGCAGTCCAGCATGATGCGGGGATCTTTCTTGATAATCATGCCATTGACAAGTTTGACCTTGTTGAATCCCACGAAAGTCCTGAGGCTGTCAACAGTCCTTCTGGTAGGAGCTTTCCCTTTCTTGAAACCAAATCCCCAGGTGTTGACGAGAGGAGCAACGGTAATGTCGAATGCTCCTCCGGTTTCGGCAGAGACCTGTTCTGCTAAAGAGAATACATCGGTGAACATCTTGTTAAGTTTGACATGCCTGTTTTGGTTGACTTGTGTGATAATGGATTGTGAGTTAAAAGGGGACAGGGATGCATCCACCTCATGGAGAGCCTCATCGATGCCCGGCTGGAGGTCTTTACTATTTTGATAGGTGATATGGTACACCGTGCCAAAGATGAATCCGGTATCTTTTTGGTAAGGTGTGGAGCGTTGCTGGCGAATAACATAAACGGTCCCGATAATAAGAAGGATCAGAAATGGAAGTTGCCATCTCAGTTTTCTGCGATTTTTTTTATCCATAGGATTTTATATTTCAGTTGTCATCTTTGTATGGTCTGAGGAAGGGTCCCCTCTTCCCGATCATCCTTAAAATTCGAATATCAGGTTAAAGGTGCCTCCTAGTCTACTTCCGCTCTGCTTGCCGAATCCCGGTACGTACCAGGTGTTACCAATAGTCCCGTCATCATGGAACAGGCGTCTGCGGCATCTCACGCTCCATCCTAAGTGCAAAGGACCGGAGATTTTCACATCGACACCTGCCACGGCTTCTAACCACTGGTAACGGGCTTTGATGCCATTGGCACTGTATGGCGCAATTTCTCCCCAGACGGGATCTGTCGTTCCCGGACTGTTGACGTCAAACTTATAGGAGGTGAACGCATAGCGGAACCCTCCATACAGTCTGTAAATATCATGTTTGTTCTTGAGCAGGTTGAAATCCACTCCTATGCGAAAATAGGGAGCACCGGTCTTATAGTGCAAATTAGTTGATACATCCTTCGCATCAGCTTTCCCATATCCTATTTCCAGGATAGGAAAATATTTGTCTTTGAGGTCAATCCTTAAAGCCGCCTCATACTGACCATAATCACTGAGCCACATTTGAGCAGCTCCCAGGAGATCCAAGGTCACTTCAAAGCTGCGGAAAGTAGCCGTAGTGTCTGTTGCAGCCGTTCTGCCTTTCGGACGGTCGCTCATCTTTCCCGGGGAGTTTTTCTGTTGAGCATACGCTCCAGGGCTCCAGAGGAGCATGAGGCTAATCGTGATAGCGGAAATAAATATAGAAATGTGGTTGTGAAGCATCATAATTCACTTGAGTGTTATGAATGACGATAGAATCAATGGCATGAGTGGTGTAGCTGACTCCTGTAAGGGTGTGGAAATAGGCTGGATTGCAATCTACTGATTCAAAATGTGCCTGGTTTTCCTTCTTTACGGTTACCGTGTCCGTGAAGGTCTGGCCGCCAACTCTTATAATATGGAAATGGAATACGTCCTGATCACCCATGTAACTGACGGGTAACTCAAAGCTGTCTACTTCCACAGCCTTGTTGAGGAGAATGGTGTCCAGACCGTCTGAAAGGCGGCTCGTGGTGACAGTAAGCGTATCGGGAAGAGTCTGTACGTCACCTTTCAACTGATATTTCGTATAGACTCTATTTTCATAAGGACAGTCTAGACTGGAACATCCTGCCAGGGTAAAGCCTGCTAAGAGCATGATCAGGACAAATGCCCGCAGGGACTTCTCTTTAGCATATTTCTTTCTTGTTTTTCTTGTTTGCATAAATTATTGCCTCTAAAAGGAAATGATCAAACGGGTGTTCCTGTTGGTCCAACCGTTTGGAGTGATTGGTGTATGCCATTAATCTTTATCTTTTAAATGAATTTCCTCTGCGATTTGATAATCATTCCTTTTTGTGTTTTGCCGGCTGATCAAATCCCCTAAAAATCCTGCGAGGAAGAGTTGTGTCCCCAGTACCATAGTGGTCAGGGCAATAAAGAAATAAGGAGAGTCGGTGATCAGATTGCCATATATTCCTTCATGTAGGGCAACAAGTTTGTCTATACCCAGGATGATCAGGGCTATAAAACCGACAAAGAACACGATGGACCCCAGAAATCCGAATACGTGCATGGGCTTTTTGCCAAAATTAGTGAGGAACCAGAGGGTGAGCAGGTCCAGGTAGCCGTTAAAGAAACGATTGACACCAAACTTGGATTTGCCATATTTTCGGGCGTGATGATGTACCACCTTTTCTCCGATTTTGTCAAAACCAGCATTTTTTGCCAGATAGGGTATGTAACGGTGCATTTCACCATAAACTTCAATATTCTTGACGACTACTTTTTTATAGGCTTTCAATCCGCAATTGAAATCGTGAAGATTGTGGATTCCGCTGATCCACCGTGCTGTAGCATTAAAGAGTTTGGTCGGAATGGTCTTGGATAGGGGATCATAGCGTTTTTTCTTATATCCGGAAACCATGTCGTAATTCTCTTCCGTAATCATCTTGTACAGACCAGGTATCTCTTCCGGAGAGTCTTGCAGGTCCGCATCCATGGTGATCACTACGTCACCTTGTGCAACCTTAAATCCACAGTATAATGCAGGACTCTTGCCGTAATTGCGGCGGAAGCGGATGCCCTTTACACAGTCGGACTTTTTCGACAATGATTGGATTACTTTCCAGGAATCATCTGTTGATCCGTCGTTGACGAAGATAATTTCATAGGTGTAATGATGGGCATCCATGACTCTAACGATCCAGTTATAGAGCTCCGGAAGAGACTCTGATTCATTGTAAAGGGGGATGATGACAGATATATTCATTTCTTTAAGATGGATTTCAATTGTTGTCAGAATGATTATCTTGTATGTGCGTGTGAGAAACCGGTCGAGCCATGATGGCTGCTATGATCGGACTCGCAATCAATGCTCCGAAGAGTTCAAGGATGAAAAACATAGAAGCCCATGCCAGCGGGCTCATCATACTGACGGCCTCCTTAAGTTGCTGGGCCTGTGCGGCATTCAAGTTGTAGACTTTGGCAATGATGGAATAAGATTCATTCCATTGCTGCAGAAAGCCGCTGATGTCACCGAATTTGAAATAGAGATACTGTACTACCCCCATGATGAGTGCGGCATGAAAGAAGGTCTCAGCTGTATAGAGGAGTCCTCTACGAAAAGAGATGACACCATCAAGGGCACCATCTCTGAATCTCTTCAGTCTGAAGGCTACAAAAAAAGGAGTGGCCAGGACGGCCAGGTCTCCCACGGGAGCCAGCAGGGGCATTCTTACCGCCAGCATCGTACAAAGAAATCCGGCAATCCACAACACGGAGAGAAAGGCTCCATCCTGTCGTGCAAAAGCTCTTACTTGTGTAATATTTTGCGATGTAATCATGTTCGATAATTGTATCTTGTTTGAGAGTGCAATGAAGTAATAGCCTGAGATTGTGGCGGATTAGCCTTCTTTCTGCAATGGAATAATAGTTTTTCTTTCCATCTGGCAGAATCTTCACTGTGGAGCCTCTTATTTTCTGCAAAAATACTTAAAATCCTTCATAAAAAAGAGGGATAGGTGGAAAATTTACTTTTTTTGAATAAACAAAAAGGGTTCAAATAATATTGTTGTTCTTTTAACGATAAGTCAGAATCATAGTCACTGATTCTCACGACGATAGTCAATTGTGGGCGATATGGTGCATTTTGCTTCTCCATGATCAAAAAAA
>DHOX01000065.1:60894-73047 GCA_002409785.1 Prevotella sp. UBA5379
AAAAAACAACAATATCAGTCCTCGAAATGCCGGAGGGGGGCACCATGAAAAAGAGCAGTCACACTGCTGATGGTGAACTGCCCTTAATAATTGTGCCTTCTGCCGGAATCGGACCGGCAACCTTCAGAATGATACCATTCCATGCTCTCCTCTGAGCTTTAGAAGGCAGGTGGGCAAGCGATTCTTAGCGCGCCGCTACGACCCTGTACCCTTGCTTCGTTCCCAACCTGGGGGAATTCCAGAGGAGCTGGCCGTAAGAGACTTGCCCGTGTAACTTGTTTTCACAAGTGAATGCAAAGATAAGAATTTTATTTCAAATGGGAAAGGATTCTGAAGTATTTACCCATTTTTAACATTTTCTCTGTTCCTTGTCCAGAACGGTTTTTGGCAGGATTTGTGTAGATTAAAAATCGACCACCGTTATTCCTGCACCTCCGAATTGGACATTCTCGTCTGAGAAATGAGTTACATTCGGAATGGTCGCAAGATATTGTCGGATCAGGTCTCTCAGTATGCCCGTACCTTTCCCGTGAAGGATTCTGACCCGGGGGACGTTCATGAGAATAGCATCATCGATGAAGTGTTGTACGGTGTTAAGAGCTTCATCTCCTCGCATGCCGCGGACATCCAGATCTTGGTGAAACTGACTTCTGTGAGTGTCAATGGTCGACTGTGTCGTCTGGCTGACAGACTCATTCCGGAGTCGGTCTGCTATTGCCTCTTGCCGGGTGGTATCATTCTGCTTCTCCATCCGGGCATCTGGGAGGATGGGGACATATTCCAGTTTGCTCTTATCTACAGTTGTCAACATATCACCGAATACGACCCTTGCCCCCTTTCCGTTCAGACTTACTATCTTCCCGGTCTGGTTCATGCCCTTGATCCGGACGGGATCACCGATAGCCAGTTCGGGATGAGCCAGGGTTACAGTTCCTGTCCGGTGGCTTTTCTGAAGTTCCAGGTTTTTAGCCCTTTCAGCCTTGTGTTTTTCACGGCGCTCTCTGCGTTGCTTGATTTTCTCTATTTTGAGGGCTATGGCATCCTCATTCTTCTGTTCACTGTCTACCTTTTGTTTGAAATGGTCCAACTCTTGCCTGGCCTGTCGGGTAATCTCCTTTTGAGCCTGACTTTCACGTATCGTCTTAATGGCGTTTTCAATCTTCTTGTTACTTTCTGCCAATAAGGAACGGGCTTCATCTTTTGCCTTTTCAAGGATTTCCCGGCGCTTTTCCTCGACATCGCTAAGGCTTTCCTCATATCGTGCAGATTCCTTCTCCACTTCCTTTTCCTTCTGGTGGATTTGCTGGCGTTTGCTTTCCCAATAACGTTTGTCACGCACAATATCCTGAAGGTATTTATCACTCTGGATATAATCGTTGCCGACAATCTCGGAGGCCTCCCTGATGACGTTTTCCGGAAGGCCGATCTTCCGGGCTATGTCGACGGCAAAAGAACTCCCCGGTCGTCCGATGGCCAACTGAAAGAGGGGTCGCATCTCATGGCGGTCATAGAGCATCGCGCCATTGACCACCTCTTGATGGGAGTCGGCAAAGTGCTTCAGATTAGAATAGTGTGTAGTCACTACTCCCCATGCCCCCTTTTCCAAGAGTTGGTTGAGGACACACTCTGCGATTGCTCCACCGATGCGGGGCTCTGTTCCGCTGCCGAATTCATCAATCAGAAAGAGGGTGTGTTCATTCGCCTGTTTCATCATGTTCTTCATGTGAAGCAAATGTGAGGAATAAGTGCTCAGGTCATTTTCCAGGCTTTGTTCATCACCGATGTCAATCATGATGTCCTGGAAGATACCCGCATGTGAATTTTCTGCTACAGGGATAGGCAGGCCGCACTGCAACATATACTGCAAGAGCCCGACGGTTTTCAGGCACACCGATTTTCCACCTGCATTAGGTCCTGAAATGACCAGGATCCGGGCGTCCTTCTTCAGGATAATATCTAAAGGAACAAGTTGGTGCGACCCATTTTCCTTTTCTTTCAAGGTCTTTTCCAGAAGAGGGTGCCGTGCCTGAACCCAGTCTATCACGGGCTGGTCTTCTACTTTCGGTTCAGAAGCCTTCATGGATCTGGCTAATGCCACCTTTGCATAGATCAGGTCAATATCACCCATAAAGCGACATACATCAAGCAGTTCTCTCACGTACGGACGGATGAGTGTGGTAACTTCTTTCAATATTCTGATTTCTTCCTGACGCTCTTTCCCTTCCAGTTCCCGGACCTTATTGTTTGCATCTACCACTTCTTCGGGTTCAATGAAGACCGTCTTTCCTGTAGCAGACTCATCATGGACAATACCGCGGATCCGCCGTTTCAAACTCGGGGCTACCGGGATAACGAGACTTCCATCACGCATGGTGGGTGAGATGTCTTTATCCACCACTCCTTCACTTTGTGCAGAACGGAGAATTCCGTATAACGTCTTGGTAATGCTTCCCCGGGCACGCTTGAGGGAGCTGCGAATATCATGTAATTCAGGCGAAGCATTGTCCCGCAGATGTCCATCTTCGTCGATAATCTGCTGTATCCTTTGTATAATCTTAGGAAAATCGGCCACCCCATCAGCTAATTCGTACAGGGCGGGGTAAGTGGTGCCCGGACAGTCGGTACCTGTCTCTTGCTTCTTGCCCTGGTCATCATCGCGGGATCTGACAAATTTAAGAATCAGACTTTCCGTTTTTAACAGTTTTTCGAGAGCGAAGAGTTCGTCTTCTTCCAGATGGGTGTTCTGAATATGGATTCTCTGGATGGCCTGACGAAGGTCAAGGAATCCATCAAGCGGAAACTGTTCTTCTTTTTCTAACAGACTACGGAGTTCACGAACCTCCTCAAGATTTTCGTTGATATCCTCTGACTGACAGGAGAAGGAAAGGGTGGTGACCCGTTCCTGTCCTAATCTGCACAGGCAGAATTTTGAGAGTTGCTGCTTGATTTCATCGAAACCGATCTTTTCTTCGAAATTTTTGGGATAAATCATGCAGCAAAGATACGGCAAAAAAGCAAATTCGCAAAATATTCACAATTTTTTGTCATTCTATCTGCACATCACCGGTACGTTTGAGAACGCCCCAGGACTGTAACTCTCCCTTAATGGCCTTAAGATAGGTCTTGAAGAGCACGAAGTACATGATCCAGCGGTAGAAGAAACGTTGCGGAATAATCCAGAACAGTTTGCTGAGTCGTTCATGCTCAAACATGAAGGCCATAAAGGAAACACTGCCATCGATCAGCAGGAACAGCAGGTAATAGGAGAATATCTGCCAGAAATTGCCTGTAAACAGTCCTATGATCATCAGCAGGTCGGCAATAGGCGAGAAGGTAGGGATGATATACTGGAACACCAGCATATTCGGCAGTGCCCATAGCCCCAGTCCCTTGTGCTTTGTGGTGAAGAGTTCTGACCGGTGCTTCCAGAAAGATTGCAAGACACCGAAACACCAGCGTGTGCGCTGCTTGACAAACTGTCTTATCGTTTCTGGAGCCTCGGTCAATGCTACTGCCTTGTTTTCATTTTCTATAATGTAACCTGCATCCAGGATACGCATTGTCAGGTCACAATCCTCAGCCAGTGTATCCGTAGTCAATCCTCCGGCATCAATGATCGCCTGACGGCGGAAACAGCCGATAGCTCCTGGTACTACTGTAATGGCATTTACACTGGAGTAAGCCATCCTGTCGAAATTCTGACTGGTAGTGTATTCAATGGACTGCCATTTCGTAAGGATGTTACGCTCGTTCCCGGTTTTCACATTGCCTGCTACGGCACCAACCTTCTTGTCGGTATCAGCTAACATGTGTTTCATCATGATGCCTATGGCGTCATGCTGCAGACGGGTGTCAGCATCAATACAGACGATATATTCTGCATCAGTATGGTTGATGCCGTTGTTCAGTGCAGAAGCCTTGCCGGCATTCTTCTGGTGAAGGATCTGAATTTTATGATCGTCACCGAAATGATCCTGAACACATTGTAAGGTGTTATCCTTACTGCCATCGTCCACGAAGACAACGTTGAAATTGGGATAGTCTTGCTTACGGAGATTACTTAAGGTAGCAGTGATGTTTACTTCTTCATTGTAAGCCGGGACGATAATGGATACCAGAGGTGCAGTATGGGGATCAATTTCCGGATAAATGCGATGGTGCTCAATCCGCTTCTCCCTGATCATCAGGATATACATTACTACTAATCGGATAAGACCCAGTACCAGGAAGATGATCAGCAGTGCCGTAATGAAGTCGCCGATTTCATAGATCAAGGTGGCCAGGGCAAGATTGGATTGCATGGCATAGTAAGTATTTCCCTTTTTGATCGGTGGCATCAGTTGGTCGCGGCTTTTTCCGAGATACTGTTCGATAGAGATAAAATGGTAACCTTCTTTTTTGAGCTCACGGATAATGAGAGGCAGAGCCTGAAGGGTGTGTTTACGGGTTACTCCTCCTGCATCATGCATCAGGATGATATGTCCGTTGCCCTGGTGGACTCCTTTGATGACACGGTTGTAAATTTGTTGTGTCGTGATCCCCGGTTGCCAGTCATCAGGATCTATGGATTCGCCGACGAACAGGTAATTGCGTCTGGAGGCTAATATAATAGGTTCGATTTCATCCCGTGTCGTAGGATCTGCATCAGCATTGTATGGCGCACGGAATAAGATAGTGCTTTGTCCGGTAATACTTTCCAGGAGCATCCGGGTGAGCTTCAGTTCTGTATAAGCCCGTTGAGCGGAGTTCATAGCTACATTCGGGTGGGTAAACGTATGGTTGCCGATAGTGTGCCCCTCTTGATATACCTCTTTTACCAAAGGCAGGTTTTTCTCCATCTGCAGTCCTACCATAAAGAAGGTAGCCTTGATGTGATAATGCTTGAGAATACTGAGAATAGTAGGGGTCCATCTGTAATCAGGCCCGTCATCAAAGGTCAACAATAGTTGTTTCTTCTTTGCGTGTCCGATTTTGTCAATTTCGTAGGATTGCGGGATCTGTAAGTATTTTTCTCCTGAGATCAGCATGTCCTGCCGGTCAATGGATAATTTTGCCCTTCCGGGTTGTGGCTCGGATTTGACATTGAGTATCTCCCCGTTGCCCATATAGTTAATATCATAGAGCCCAGGGATATTTTCTAATTTAATAAGGGGAAATTTAACGGCGTCTGGGCGGGTCATGTTATGGTCATAGAATTTCCACATTCGCTGATCTTCTGTTCCTAAGCGCCAGAGGCAGAAACCGGCTGTAGGATATTCACTGCCAAAACGCATAAGGTTGAACAGGGTGGCAGCATCCGTGAAGTAGACTTCATGCAACTGGTTATTATCATCATCATAAGAGAAGTTCAAATTGTAAGTGTTCTCGTCATAATTGATGTCAGAACCGGCATCGGAAGCACTGGCCAGTGCTGCATTATAGGAGACCGTAGTGCCCCCGTCGGCTTTCGTCCAGTCATAACCATAACCGGCAAGACCGAGGACGATTTTATCATTGGGGATGGATCTGGCAGCCTGATCCATGGCATGCTCGACCCATAATTGTGAACTGATAGCTCCGGGAGAACTGCCGGCATTGTGCTCATCATAGGCCATGAGGAAGAGATAGTCATCATATTTTGAAAGATTGACCACATCATAGTCTTCATTGTCAGGTGCAATATCCTGGGTTACAAAAAGATTGTTGTCATGAAAAGTAGAGGAGAGATGTTTTACAAAGTTGGTGAGATTCGTGTTATCGTTGATCTGTAATTCCTCAAGGTCAAGATTGATGCCTGAAAAATGATACCTTTGGCAAGTCTTCAGGAGGCGATAGATAAATTTTTTGCTGGTCTTTGGATTGTTTATGATCCTGCCGATAGGTTTGGCACGGAAGCTTTCACCATAGTTGTTGGTGAGCATCGGCAATACAGGGATGCCTGACTTGCGGAACAGTCTGAGGGCTTTTTTATCAATATGGATTTCCAATGAGTCGGTCTTTGGATTAATAAAAAACCACTCTGGGAGGATCATATTCAAATGCTTGAGATTACGTTTAAGGGATTGAAAGGAATGGCCATCCCAGTTAACATACCATGCAGCCCGAACCCCTAGTGCAGGACTATCCCATTCTTGTAAGTAGCGGTCAGTGGCTTTATCCGCCTTTACATGAAAGCGGTGCTGCCTCATGGCCTCAGCCGTATAGTCGTTGTGCATATTCTTCTCTTTGAAGAAATCACGGAAAGTCTTATACTGTCTTGACATCGCGTTGGATCTCATCAAGGGCTTTTCTGCAGTCAGAGCCCGGCGGTATTCCCGGATCAGTGGCATCTTTGGGGAGCCTTCCAAGGCGAACATCGTAATGAAGGTGATGACCAGCAGGAAAAGTATTACTGCCATTACTCTCAGTGTCCACAAAAATTTAATCCATCGTGATTTGGACTCAGTTTGGAAAATCTGTTTACCCATAAATTCTTTTTAAGATTTATATTTTGCTTTGGTCACTTGATTTTCAAGTTTTTAGAACTTATTGGTGATGATTTTTTGTCCTAAACTTGTAATTTGGCGCAAAATTACGATTTTGTGTACAAACAGAAAAAGAAATAAGATTAAAAGAACTAAATGAATACTTACAAATGCTTAAACTCCTTTAATAATTTGAGCTTTAGACAAGAAAAAGTAAAGATAAGAGTTAAAAGGGTTAGGAATCACTTTGCATAAAAAGAGGATACTGCGTAGAATCCTGGAGAGATGGTGGCGCAAAAGATACAATATTGGCCTGTTGTAGAAAACAGTTCACCATCGTCTTTTCATAAGGTGTCCTATTTTAAGAAATAGCTTTCTTCCTTTTCCTGGACAGTTTTGAAATTAAAGTTAAATATGGACGGATTCCTTGGCATAACGAGATCGTCTTTTGGTTATTTGCAGTATAATATCTATCTTTGTGATAGACCAATAATTTTGTATTTATGGACGTCAAGATAGAGGAGAGTTGGAGACGACGTTTGCAAGGAGAATTTGATAAACCATATTTTGAAAAACTGGTTGCATTTGTAAGGAGTGAGTATGCAAATTATCATGTGCTTCCACGGGGACGCTTCATCTTTCGCATGTTCGATGCTTGTCCTTTCGAAAAAGTGAAAGTTGTCATTTTAGGACAGGATCCTTATCCTACTCCGGGGCAATATTATGGGGTATGTTTTTCCGTGCCAGAAGGAGTACCTGTTCCAGCTTCTTTGGCAAATATATTTCAGGAAATACATCAGGATCTGGGCAAGCCGATACCTGCTTCTGGTAATCTGGACCGATGGGTAGATCAGGGGGTGTTTCTTATGAACTCCGTTCTTACGGTGCGTGCCTACGAAACGGGTTCACACCGTAATAAAGGATGGGAGACTTTTACAGATGCTGTAATCCGGAAATTGAGTGATGAGCGCGAGAACCTGGTGTTTATGTTATGGGGGAGTTATGCGAAAGCGAAAATGCCCCTTATTGATACCCGTAAGCATCTTGTGCTGACCGCTGCTCATCCTTCACCCCGGTCAGCTGACCGCGGATTCTTTGATTGCAGACATTTTAGTAAGGCTAATGCATTCTTGCGTGGGAAGGGTATAGGGGAAATCGATTGGTAAATCATTGTTCTTTATGGCTTCCTCTTGATTTATGATGTTGCGGTAGCAATGCTATTGTCTCGTGATATGCCCTGAGTCGGTGCTCATAGGTATTTTTGTAAAAGAAGGGTTGACCTTGTGATTTATAATCTAATTGACGGATGATGTCTTTTTAATGATGATAGGTATAATCCTATAAAGGTAAGAGAACCGTTCAGCATGAGGAGTTCGTAACCAAAGGTGTAGTTAGTCATCTTGGATACTGCGATATTTAAAATCAGACAGATAAAAGGGGAGAGAATACAGATATAAGGAACCCACTTGTCAGATACATCTCGTCGGGTAAGCAGGCCGTAGGCGAAGAGACCCAATAAGGGTCCGTATGTATAAGAGCAAAGAATATAGATGGCATTGATGACACTTGTTGAGTTGACGGCCTTAAATGCTAATATAAATAGGGTGAAAAGGACGGCTATGCCTATATGGGCCTTTTTGCGCAGATGTTCATTCCGGGGTTGATTGCAGATGTCCACGCAGAAACTTGTCGTTAAGGCTGTCAGCGCTGAATCGGCCGAGGAAAATGCTGCAGCCACAACTCCTATCGTAAAAAGAATAACAACAGTATCACCTAGTTTGCCACTGGCGGCGAACATCGGCAGAAGATCATCACCTTGTTTGGGCAAAGCAACACCTTGCTGATGGGCTAACATCAATAGGAGTATTCCCAGGGAGAGGAAGAGAAGGTTGGCTGGAACGAAGGCAAATCCATAGCTGCACATATCTTTCTGGGCATCACGAAGATTCTTGCAAGTAAGGTTTTTCTGCATCATATCCTGATCGAGGCCTGTCATCACAATAACAATGAAGATGCCACTCAGGAATTGTTTCCAGAAATTCTGTTTCGAGATCCAGTCATTCCAAACAAATATCTGACTATGGGTATCATGTGCAATGGCAACAACAGCGTCTCCAACAGTGAAGTGTAAATCAGAAATGACTTCAAATAGGATAAGGATTAATGCCACAAACATACATAGTGTCTGAAAAGTGTCTGTCCAGACTAGAGTCTTGATTCCCCCTCTGCGGGTATATAGCCAGATAAGACCTACCATAGCAATGACAGTAACGGGGAAGGGTACACCGATTCCTTCAAGTACAAATTTCTGCAGGATAATGCATACGACATAGAAGCGTACCGCTGCGCCGGTCATCTTGGATAATAGGAAAAATGATGCACCGGTCTTGTATGATCGCATACCCAGTCGGTCTTGCAAATAGGAATAGATGGTCGTAAGATTGAACTTATAATAGATTGGTAATAGCAGGAAGGCAACCGCAAAATAACCGAAAATGAAACCGATGCACATCTGCAGATAAGTCATATTCGTTAGCATTACCATACCTGGTACGGAGACAAAGGTAATTCCAGAAATGCTGGCACCAATCATTCCAAAAGCTACCATATACCATGGTGATCGCTGATTACCTCGATAGAAAGTGTTATTGTCTGTTTTTTTTGCCGTAAATCGGCTGATAAGGAGAAGAATGGCAAAATAGGCAAATATGGTAATGACAATGAGCATAATTTACAGATCTATTTCAGCGAGAAAACTTAATGCTCGGCAAAAGTACAAAGTAATTTCTGTTTAAGGGAATAATTTTATTCAAAAAATGAAAAAATAGATTTAGTAGGACACAGATGGATTAATTCTTTGTACATTTGCGATTGTGAGCGGATTTTGCTAAATTTGTCTTTTGATCTAATAAAAGTACTAAGTACTATGTCTTTTGAGCTCTTTTCTCTATTCGTTGCGTAAGCCCCTGCCGTTATAACTGGTTTTCTCAGTTCTATAGTTTTGCTGTGGTAGAGGCTGTTGAACTTGTTATCCCATTTACGGTGCAGTATGATATTGATTTATGAGTCTGTAATCATTAATAAAATAGAATGAATATATTTGAAAGATTAAAACAACTGGTTTTACCAGGAAGGAGTCACGAGGTAGCACTTGTCCTGGGAGGTGGCGGGGCCAGAGGGTTCGCATATATCGGTGCGATAGAAGTCCTTGAGGAGAGGGGATACGTGATCCATTCCGTAGCCGGAACTTCTATTGGAGCTTTAATAGGAGGATTGTGGGCTGCAGGTAGGATGAAGGAAGTTAAGGAGATCGTTCTGAAACTTAACAAGAAAGAAGTCTTGTCACTTATGGATGTTTCTATCGGACTGGATCATCTGATGTCGGGAGAGAAACTACTGACTGTTTTCAATCAATTGGTGGGTGACACGAAGATAGAGGATCTGCCGGTAAATTTCTGCTGTTCTGCTTCTGATCTGGTGAGTGGTAAAGAGATGGTCTTCCGTAAAGGTTCCTTGAAAATGGCTATGAGGGCCAGCATGTCCATACCTTGTTTCTTTAAACCGGTAAAGGATCATCGTCATATCTATGTTGACGGTGGTGTCCAAAACACATTGCCATTGAACAGGGTAGCCAGGAAAAAGGGTGACTGGCTCTTTGCCGTTAATGCTTCAGCACCAGATAGAAAGTTGGCCCCAGCCTTTGTGACCAAATTAAAGAAACCACGGGAGGGGAAATTCGGTAAATTCCTCGATAACCTTCCTTTCCACTATCGTGATTTTTCCGAGAACGCAATGAACATAGCCATGCGGGTGGCTAGTCTCTCCATACAAGCTAATGTGCAAATGGAAATGGAACTGATTCCGCCTGACCTCTGTGCAGATATACCTATGGACCGTTTCGGTCTTTTTGATTTTGACAAGGGGGAAGAGCTTATCCGATTCGGGAGGGATGAAATGAGCCGCAAACTGGATGAGTTTGAACAGGGAAGGAGATCATGAGTTTTTCTGTATTTATTCTTTCCCAGGCTTTTTCGTTTGTGGAAGAAGCAGATTGGTGACGACACCGATAATGGCAGAAAGACCAATACCACTCATGGTGAAGTTGCCGAACTGGAGGACTGCACCGCCTATTCCCATTGTGAGTGTTACGGAAACGATAATGATATTACGGGTCTCGTTGAGGTCTACTTTATGCTGGATCAGGTTCTGTACACCGACACTGGCGATAGAACCGAACAACAGCAGCATGATTCCGCCCAGCACAGCACGGGGGATAGACTGTAGTAGGGCACTCAGTTTACCGATAACAGAGAAAATGATCGCAGTACCGGCTGCTATGCGTATTACTACGGGATCTTTTACTTTCGTAATCTGCATTGCGCCGGTCACTTCTGAATAAGTTGTGACAGGAGGGCCCCCAAGAAAGGCGGCAGCCAGACAGGCTAAACCATCCCCTAACATGGTACGGTGGAGCCCTGGATCTTTTACGAAGTCTTTTCCTGCAACAGAACTGACCACATAGACATCGCCGATATGTTCTATCACTGGTGCTATGGCTACAGGCATCATGAATACGATTGGTTGCCAGGAGAATTCGGGCAGATGGAAATGGGCTATGGATCCGGGTAAGGCAAACCATGCAGCCTTTTCCACCCCGGAAAAGTCAACTACACCCATGCAGAGTGCTGCTATGTATCCTACGGTGATGCCGCAGACGATAGGCACGAGCTTTAACATTCCCTTGCCTAATGAGAGTATGCAGATGGCTGTGACAAGTGAAATGAAAGCTAATGTCCAGTTTCCTTTAGCCATGTCTACAGCAGAAGAGGATAAGGATAAACCAATGAGGATGATGATTGGGCCGATGACAACAGGCGGGAAGATACGATTCAGAAATTTCTTACCTTGCCATTTGATTAGTGCACTCATGATAAAATAGACCACAGATACACCGACGATCCCGGCTAAGGTTCCCGCCATGCCCCATTCTCTGCTGGCCTGGATAATAGGAGCGATGAAAGCAAAACTGCTCCCTAGAAATATAGGAACCTTTCCTTGGGTAACGAGATGAAAGATGAAAGTGCCCAGACCGGCCGTAAATAAGGCAGTGGCAGGATCGAGTCCGACAAGGAGTGGCACAAGGACTGTGGCGCCAAAAGCAACGAAGAGAAATTGAACTCCCACAATTGTCTTCCGGCCGGTCGATAAAGATATATTTTCCATTTGTACTATTGGTTTTATCTCTGCTATAAAAGGCGGTTTTAGAAATAAATTGTCCTTTTGTTTTGCAAAGGTAAATGAAACTTCATTAAAAAGCAAACCTTATGATGAAAAATATAAGGAAGATTTATCATATTGTTGTGCATAAGGTCGGATTTGGTGTTAGTTGTAGATGCTTTAAATAATAAGTCAGAGATAATGACAAATATCTTTATGTGGGTATGATAAATAGGATATTTCTTCATTTATATATATATTTCTTGTTCAGATCAGTGTGCTGAGGTGAGGGTACAGATAAGTTAATTTATAGTTAATTGTAGGCATTATCCACCCTTTTTATATGTATAATAGTTAAATAATATCCTTCCTAATCACTTTTTCACCTTTAGTGTTTGTTGCGTAATGGATTTTGATTTATATTTGTAGTGTCATATTGATATATTACACTATAACTAATGAGCAGGACAAATAAAAATAACAATCTTGGATT
>DHOX01000065.1:73290-77390 GCA_002409785.1 Prevotella sp. UBA5379
GTGATGAATGACAGAATATTTATATTATGCCTGTCATGAATTTACCTTTGGATCTTTTATACGAGAAAACAAGTGGAAATAACGCAATATAAATATTGAACTTATGAATTTTAATAATAACAAAGCAATATATGTCCAGATGGCAGATCGCCTGTGTGATGAAATCGTAGCGGGGAAATATGCAGTCCATGAACGTATACCAAGTGTCAGGGAGTATGCAGTTATGTTGGAAGTTAACACAAATACAGTTGTTAAGACTTATGATTTACTTGCCCGTGGACATATTGTATATAATAAGAGAGGCCTAGGTTATTTCGTCAATGAAGGCGCAAAAGATTTAATCATAGCTTCTCGCAAGAAAGCTTTCCTTGAGGAGACTCTTCCTGAACTTTTCCGGCAGATGAAACTTCTTGGCATCAATATCAGAGATATTGAAGATGAATGGCTTAAGAGCAAGAATAATCCTGCTCTTGATAAATGATCAAAAAGGCATTTTGACCGTTAATATTAGCAATATTTATTTGAACATTAAAAATAGTAACATTATGATCAAAATCAATCATATCAGTTTTGAATATCCAGGCAGAAAGCATCCTGTTTTTGAGGATCTGAGTTTTTCATTGGAAAGTAACCATATCTATGGTTTGTTGGGTAAAAATGGCATGGGTAAGAGTACACTGCTCTATCTTATTTCAGGACTCCTTCGTCCTAAAAGTGGAGAGATCCTTGTTGATGGTGTTCCTTCCAAGGATCGTCGGCTTTCTGTTTTGCAGGACATTTTCATTGTACCGGAAGAGTACGATATGCCCCCGGTAACCTTGAGGGAGTTTGTTAAAATGAATGAGGTTTTCTATCCTCATTTCAATATAGAAGTACTCCGAAATTGTTTGAGAGACTTTGAGTTGTCGGAGGAACCCAATCTAAAGGAACTCTCTATGGGACAGAAGAAGAAAATCTATATGAGTTTTGCATTAGCTTCAGGAACGAGATATCTGCTAATGGATGAGCCGACCAATGGCCTCGATATTCCTTCGAAGAGTTTATTCCGTAAGGTAGTTGCTCAGAACGTGACAGAGGGGAGTACCCTTATTATTTCTACTCATCAGGTTCACGATCTGGAAAGTCTGCTGGACCATATTATCATATTAGATAATTCACATATCCTTGTCAATTCTTCTGTTGCTGATATTACCGGCAAATATACCTTTTCTTTTCGCAGTGCACAGGAGATGGACGATGTTCTTTATGCAGAACCTTCTTTTCAAGGTAATGCGGCTATATCTCTCCGCAAACCAGAAGATGAGGAGACAACCCTCAATCTGGAGCTCTTTTTCAATGCTGCGACTAAGGGAAGATTAAATTATTGATTTTTAATAGCATATAATATGAAAACATTTGATATTTATCGTTTCGGAAAAGTACTGAAATGGACAGTATATTACAATAAGTCAATATTGATGAAGATTACCATGGGATTTTTTATAGCTTTTCTGGCTATATATCTTCTTACTACGAATCTGATCTTTTCTTCCAGTAGTTCGTTTCCATTCCGCCTGGATAGTGCTGCTGGAGTTACTCTTGGTGTATTTGTTGTTTTTTTGTTCCTGACACCTTCATGGATCCTTTCGAATATGAAAGATCGGAAGAGTTCATTGGACTATTTGATGTTACCTGCCACAAACCTCGAGAAGTTTCTTGCGCGTATCGTCATGGTTACTGTCTTTTATACACTTTGTGTCGTTGTAGCACAGATTGCCGCAGATCTTATCCAGTGGATTATCTCTCTATTCCGGTATCCGATATCTCAAACTGGTCTGATCAGCATAGATATTTTTAAAAATCATTATATATCTTTCGGAGGATATGCAGTGGGAGGAAATTCTTGTTATGCGGGAGGTAATATAATGCTTTTGACATGGATAATATGGATGCATTCTGTCTATACTCTTGGTGGTACCGTTTTTCGTAAGAGTGCCTGGATTATAACATCTTTACTTCTTCTAGTTTTAGGAATTATTCTGATGTGGTCTAAATTTGAGGTATCTTTAATGGCTGATGGTGTCATTATAATCCTGATATTTCTTGTGTTTGCAGGACTTAACTATTTTATGTCCTATAAGATATTTTGTCGTATGCAACTTATTAATAATAAATGGATTAATCTTTAAAGGTAGAGAGGATAGCTCTCATAATTAAGTTTCTGTATTCCAGCTTGTATAAATGGATTAGGAAAACAATTCAGGAAAAATAATCTAGACAGATTATGAATATAAATACGAGGAGGCATAAATGATGAGTCTTTTTCACAGGAACAAGCAAGAGATGCTGGACCTTGAACCCGTCAGGCACTTCGATCTGAAACGGTATCTGGGGCTTTGGCATGAAGTGGCACGTATGGATCATCGTTTTGAACGTGGTCTGACAGATGTAACTGCAGAATATGTATTGAAAGACGATGGAACGATACAAGTAGAGAACTCAGGATGGAATATCCGGAAGGGGCGTAGAAGTACAATAACTGGTCATGCGAAAACTACTTCTATCTCCGGTTTGCTACGTGTCTCGTTCTTCTGGAAATTCTATTCAGATTACAGAATATTAATGTTGGATACAGATTACCAGTGGGCATTAGTAGGTGCCGGAAATTCCAGTTATCTATGGATCTTGTCGAGAAATAAGAGTTTGCCGAAAGAGATCTGTGATAATCTACTTGTAGAGGCTCGGCGAAGAGGTTATGATACAAGTAAATTGGAATTTCCTGTTGCAAATAATGTATGAATCGAATGTTATATCAGCCGGATGGGTACCCTTAAGGGGGAATATTTTATAACTCTTTTGGTGGCCGAACAGTTACGAGTATTCTTTAGAAGAATCCCTGGTCGCGGTCCTTGTTGTCTATCTTCTTCCGTAGTTCTTTCTGCTTGCCTGAGAAGATGTTGTAGCTTATATGCAGTCCTATGGTATGAGCCTGTTCTGTTACCTTGCTCATGCTATGATAATCAAGTACTTCGTTACTAAGAATGTCGGAAGTATACTTCGCTGCTGTAAAGGGGAAGAGCATATAAAGACCTATATGCAACTGTTTATGCTGATAATAGAGATAGATATTTTGTGTATTCTCTTCAGAGTCAATATTAGTGCCCCTCAGGATTTTACTGGGTATCCTCTGGTAATATTCTGCTCCCCAGTTGCCTTTCCGGAAATCCACAGTCCAGTCCAAAGGAAGATAATGATAATGATGGGTTCCGATGATTTCACTTTTCTCCTTCTGCCATAAATAACCGGTTTCCAGGGAAAAGACAAGAAGGTCACTTTTGAAAGGCCTGATTTGGAAAGTACCTTTGAAGCCATAGTCGAGCATATAGTCACAGTTCTCCGGTCGGGAGACAATCACACGGTCTCCATTTAGCTCCTGCCACTGGTAATAGTTACTGATCGCATCATCGGTTTTACTTAGGCCGAAATTGACATCCATATTAATATAAGGTGTGTTGAGTGAATAAGATAGTTTCATGTTCTTATTCAGTGCGCTCTTCAGATAAGGATTACCATGGCGGTACAATCCTGGAATCGTCACTGTGCTGTTATTGCTTAGGTCTGCAATTGACGGAATATCGGTATTGATATTCCCTTCCAAGCGTAATATTCCGTTTTTCATCGGGTAGCTGAACTCTGCCGTTGGGGTAAAATACCATTTGTTATAATGTGTGTCGTCATTGCTGGAATGAACATACGTGCCACCCATGCTGAGACGATATCCCATTTTGAGGATGCTGCCGTTCAACTGTGCATAAGCATAATGTTTATCGTCGGTAGCATGGTATTGATATTCCTGATAATCGGAGAGGACATTACTGATCTTAAAGTCGGATTTCGCCAGTGTTGCTTTATAACCGAGTGAGAGTTTGGCCTTTTTCCACTCCTTGCTGTAGGCTAGTTCGCCGATAAGAGAATACTTGTTGTTGTGTTGTCGCATGTTATCATCAAGAACTTGTTCCTGCTCTTCGTACTGTTGGTTATTGTTGCTCTCCCGATTGTGGAACCATGTGCCCACAATATCAGTAGTCAACTCCTGTCCATGACTCAGTTTCTTGTCAAAA
>DHOX01000009.1:0-1827 GCA_002409785.1 Prevotella sp. UBA5379
TATGTGCAATTTTTTGACATATTTCTTCTTGAAATTTAATTCCGCCAACGAGTAGTTCTCTATTTCTCTGAATGCATAGAAAGGAAAACAAGCAAAAAAATATAGGGCGTAACCACTTTGGATAACTGTTTAATGGCGTTCTTGATATGATACTTCACCGTGTTGACAGAGATTCCAAGACTGATGGCAATATCTGCATATTTCTTTCCCTCAAAACGGCTCATACGAAAAACCCTTTGACATTCCTCCGGAAGCGCATTAACGGCATCCATCAGTTGCTTTTCCATATCCTTCTCAATAATCCAACCAACCGGATGACCTTCATCAGAAAGATATTCATTAAATTGTAACCCTTCGGAACTGAGGCTGACAGCCTTCACTGTGTTCTGATAAGCATTAGAACGAATCGCCTTCAAACTATTATTACGGACGGAACGAACCAAATAAGCACGAAGAGACAGGATTTCCAATGTGTCACGAGTATCCCAGATATGAAAGAACACATCATCAACTACCTCTTCAGCAATTTTAGAATTATGAAGAAGTTGAGCAGCAAAATGACACAGTGTCTCATAATACTTATGATACAACTGTTCAAACGCCTTTTCGTCCCCCTGTTTGATGCGATACCATATTGTGGATTCGGTTTTATCCATTCAATTTTTCGTCTGCTAACATTTTACATGATATATGGTCACAAACATACACAATTTTTTCAAGACCTTATCTGAACAGATTGAAAAAATTATGGATGGGCATTAATTATTGTTAATCTAAGAAACGAATTTTATTTGCTATTCACTTATAAACTTTGAAAAAAAATCACCGATCCAAATCTTCTGGTCCTCTCTTTGCAGCCTTTACAAAGTAAATGATCAATAAAATATAAGCAACCAATGAAGCAAATTCTGACAATGGATTTGTCCACCACGTATCAGCTATCGACCATTTCGCCCCGAAGAAAGTGAGCAACGCACTGACAACTCCCATCAAAGCACCACCGGCAATGAATCCACTAGCCAATAGAGTACCTCTTTCTCCACGTGCTTTATTTATAGCTTTATCCTTTGAACGGGAAGTAACATACCAATTTAACAGACCTCCTACGAGCAAAGGAAGATTCAACTGCAGCGGAATAAACATTCCTAAGGCGAAAGCAAGCGCCGGAATATGACAACGATCGAGAATAATTGCAATAACAGCTCCAATAGCATAGAGCAGCCAGGGAGCACCTACTCCATTCATCAGCGGATCAATCACAGCTGCCATGGCATTTGCCTGAGGTGCAGCTAATTTACCACTGGTAAATCCATAAGTCTGATTGAGCAGCATCATTACTCCTCCCACTGTTGCGGCACTGACCAATGTTCCAAGAAACTTCCACGTCTCCTGCTTTTTAGGAGTTGTTCCCATCCAGTAACCGATCTTCAAATCCGTAATAAAACTTCCAGCCATAGACAAAGCTGTACACACGACACCGCCCATCAAAAGTGCAGCCAGCATCCCGGCCGGTCCTTTAAGTCCTACGGCCACCATAACTACTGAAGCCAGGATAAGGGTCATCAACGTCATCCCTGATACCGGATTACTTCCAACAATAGCAATGGCATTTGCAGCTACGGTTGTAAACAAGAAGGCTATAATAGCCACAAGCAAAATACCTACGGCTGCAAACAGGAAATTACCATGCATTACCCCAAACAGGAAGAATCCAAAGGTAACCAAAAGGGTCACTACAGTACCAATTATGATAATCTTAAAGGAAATATCCCGTTGTGTACGCTTGACTTTTACATTACCACTATTTTTTCCTTTCAGTTCCCGTCC
>DHOX01000009.1:2027-3362 GCA_002409785.1 Prevotella sp. UBA5379
ATACCAGCCATGGCAATACCACCAATACCGATACTACGCCCATAATCACGAAAAATTTCCTCTGGGCTCATCGCTCCTACAGTAACAGTAATCGAAGGGTCCCACATATTCAATACGGTATTATGGAAAACCACGCCCATTCCCGGAACAATCAACCACCATACGGCCGCGGAACCTAAACAGATAAACAGGGCATAGCGCAACCCCACAATATAACCTAATCCTAATACAGCTGCACCGGTATTCACCTTGAAAACTAATTTTGCCTTATCAGCAATCACTTGCCCGATACCAATGACACGACTAGTAAAATTTTCATTCCACCATCCGAAAGTTGAGACGATGAAATCATAAAGTCCCCCTACAATACCAGCCTGGAGCAATGGCTTCGCCTGTCCGCCACCCTTTGCACCGCTGACCAGTACCTGAGTCGTAGCCGTGGCTTCCGGGAAGGGATACTTTCCATGCATATCACTGACAAAATATTTACGAAATGGAATTAAAAACAAGATACCCAATATCCCTCCTAATGCAGAAGCCATGAACACTTTAAGAAAAGAGGTAGTCATAGCAGGATATTTGGCCTGTAAGATATAGATCGCCGGCAAAGTGAAGATAGCGCCGGCAACAACTGCGCCAGAACAGGCTCCAATACTCTGGATAATCACATTTTCGCCTAAGGAGTTCTTACGCTTTGCGGCTGTTGAAACACCGACAGCTATAATTGCAATAGGAATAGCCGCTTCAAAGACCTGCCCAACTTTCAGTCCGAGATAAGCAGCTGCAGCTGAAAACAGGATCGCCATCAAAATTCCCCAAGTCACTGACCATGCATTAACTTCAGGATAGACTTTGTTTGGTTTCATAATGGGAGTATACTCTTCTCCCCTCTTCAATTCTCTGAACGCATTTTCAGGCAATTCAACCTTCTCTTTTTCAGTATATTCCATTTTGTCTTACGAATAATTAAAGCGACAAAGTTAACCAAAACCTTAGGAAAAAACAAATCAGGATTCATTTATCTAATGATATTCCTGTTGCATCTGCTTGAAAATGATTAATTTTGCAACAAAATATGAAAATAGGAAATATCGAATTTGGTTCCCATCCACTCTTCCTAGCTCCGATGGAAGATGTAACGGACATTGGCTTTCGCAAACTCTGCAAGCGTTATGGAGCAGCAATGGTCTACACAGAATTTATTTCTGCTGATGCCCTTGTCCGTTCTATCAAACCAACTCTTAAGAAGATGCAGATTGACGATGATGAGCGACCAGTGGGGATACAAATCTATGGAAAAGACATTGACTCCATGGTAGAAGCTGCCAAAATCGT
>DHOX01000009.1:3576-6376 GCA_002409785.1 Prevotella sp. UBA5379
GGAGCAGGAGCAGGATTACTGAAAAATATTCCATTGATGCTGCAGATTACTCAGGCAGTTGTCAAAGCCGTACACACCCCTGTTACGGCTAAGACACGATTAGGATGGGATCAAAATAATCTCATCATCACCGAACTGGCCGAACAATTACAGGATTGTGGCATTCAGGCACTGACCATCCACGGCCGCACACGCAGTCAGATGTATACGGGTAATGCCGACTGGACCTTAATCAAAGCCGTAAAGGACAATCCACATATTCATATTCCGATTATTGGAAATGGAGACATCACCGGACCGGAAAGGGCACAGGAAGCTTTTGACAAATATGGAGTAGATGCGGTTATGATCGGTCGTGCCACATTCGGACGTCCTTGGATTTTCAAGGAAATCCACGATTTCATGGATGGAGATATTACAAATGGTAATAAACCTCTGACAGTGGACGATAAGATAGACATACTAGAAGAACAACTCCACATCAACGTGAGCCGAATAGATGAATACCGTGGTATCCTGCATACCCGGCGTCACCTGGCAGCCAGTCCGCTGTTCAAGGGGATCCCGGACTTCCGACAAACTCGCATTGCGATGTTGAGAGCGGATAAAATGGAAGATCTGCTGGCGATACTTGAAGATTGTAGAACACGATTAAAAGAAATTACATCTGAAGAGTCTACAAAAATAAAAGACATGAAACAAGTTCAAAGTTGATCATGAATCTGCTTTTACATTCTGATCAGAGATTGACTTGCTCATGAAAATCACTACCTGATTCTTTAAAATGCTCCAATTGCTCTTTATCTTGTAAGATATTAACGACCCGGGCAGAATATTTATACTCCCTATCGAAAAAGATACGAGTTGCATTTATAACTGCCAACAATGCAACTCCCGAGTCCGCAAAAACAGCTTCCCACAGATTAGCCACTCCAAACAAGCCCAGAATCATCACAAGTACCTTAATACCTATAGCAAGAACTATATTTTCATAAACAATATGATGCGTACGCCTACCAATATGGATAGCTTCAGCCACTTTTGAAGGCCTGTCATCCTGAATGACAACATCTGCCGTCTCTATAGCCATATCACTGCCCAAGGCTCCCATAGCCAAACCTACATCACTCAGCGCAATTACCGGTGCATCATTAATACCGTCACCAATAAAAGCTACCTTCCTACCTTGCTGCTGCAAAGCACTGATATGTGCGACCTTTCCTTCCGGCAGTAAATCACCATAGCCACCGGTCATTTTCAACTGTCCTGCCACCTTTGTGACCAATGCCTGTTTATCGCCAGAAAGCATCTCTACATCTCTCACTCCTTCAGAATGCAAACCCGCTACAGCCTCAGCAGCATCCTCTTTTAAAGTATCTGCCAACAAGAGATAACCTTTATACTGTCTTCCATGGGCAACCACGACAATCGTCTCAGGAACAGACCGCAACTCCTCAGGATAGGAAATATGATAATGATCCAAGAGTTGAGTGTTTCCTACTAACCAACCCTGATACACCAGACCATATCCAGCCAGGTTCTTTGCATCCATCGTTGTCATCACAGGGTGGTATCTTAAGATGGCCAGAGCAATCGGATGACTGCTTGTCTTTTCCATAGCAGCTATCTGATCCAAGTCATCTGGCTGCAGCCCCACACTTTTCTGAACTGCAAACTGACCAGTAGTCATTGTTCCGGTCTTATCGAAGACCACCGTATTTATTTTGGTAATGGCATCCACATAATTGCTCCCCTTGAACAGAATGCCACGCTTTGAGGCAGCTCCGATTCCGGCAAAATATCCCAGAGGAATACTAATGACAAGAGCACAAGGGCAACTGATCACCAGAAAGATCAAGGAACGACGAAACCAGTCACTGAAGATATAGTGAAAAGAAGGAGATATTCCACTAATCACCCAAGGCAGTAATAGAGTTAGAAGTGCCAATCCCATTACAACAGGAGTATAGATATGAGCAAACTTATGGATAAAAAGTTCAGTAGGTGCCTTCCGCTCCGTAGCGTCTTCCACCATTTTCAAAACCCTGCTGATAGCTGATTCTTCAGCAGGACGGATCACCCTCAAACGTACGACTGTATAAGAGGCTATCATGCCCGCAAAGACTTCTTTGCCATCTTGAATCAGACGAGGGACAGATTCACCTGTCAAGGCTGCAGTATTAAAAGCTGCGGTTGTATCCAAAAGGACGCCGTCAAGAGGAACTCGCTCACCGGGTCTCACCTCAATTATATCTCCGACCAGCACCTGTTCAGGATTCATCTCCATACTTTTGCCTTCCCTTAATACCCGGGCATGGTCAGGACGGAAAGCTACCAGACTCTTAATATTATCTTTTGCCTTATCCACTGCACGATCCTGTAACTCCTCACCAATGGAATAAAGCAACATCACAGCGACAGCTTCCGGATATTCACTTATAGCAAAGGCACCTATAGCAGCAATGCTCATCAGCATGAACTCACTGGAATAATCACCATGCATAATGCTTTCAACAGCTTCTTTCATTACAGGAAGACCTACCGGCAAAAAAGCGATAATATACCAGACAAGTCGAAGGTATGGAATCTGAATCCATGCCACATGACTCACTGAAAGGACCAACCCTGCTATCAACATCACGGAAGAAAAGGCAAGGCGAACCCAGGCACTCCGCTGATCACTACTTTTTTGTTCATCCATAACTTTACAACTTTTATTTTCTGTTGCAAAGGTAGACAAATAGAAGTGCAACTGAGTTGCAAAGTTAGTCTCTACCTTATCTTTACCTACTTATGATGA
>DHOX01000009.1:6718-6901 GCA_002409785.1 Prevotella sp. UBA5379
ATCAGACGCATCACCTACCAACACCTCAAAATCACCCTTCTCCGCTTTCCAGCCATTGGAATTTTCATCCCAAAAACTCAAGGCTGAACGATCAATGGTAATAGAAACATCCCTGCTCTCTCCGGCTTTCAGGAAAATCTTACGAAAACCTTTCAGCTCTTTATACGGACGATCTACGCTACA
>DHOX01000063.1:0-26303 GCA_002409785.1 Prevotella sp. UBA5379
TCACTTATAAGACAAATGATAAAAATAAGGCTAAGTTTAGTTCACACTTTTTTAAATTTCAGAGCAGATTACAGAGGAACCGTTCAATTATCTTAACGTTCTATTTTTAAAACCTTTAAGACTGAAAGGACCAACTATCTCGATCAACAATTTTTTCATCTCCACGAGTTCTTATATATTCAAAACGCCCATACTTATCAATCTTTCAAAGGAAATTCGATCTTTAACATCAGTTATCACTCTGCTTTCACATCTGAATTTATCATTTAAAAGAGAGAATCCCTATTTCCTCCATCATCAAGTCTTTTTTACTCCCATCAAAAAAGTATTAATCAATAGATTACCTTATTATTATATTCTTGACATCAGAATTTTTAATATCACATAATTCTTCTGAGAATGTTCTCGATTAATAAACCATAATACACCTTCTGTTAACAAGCGGTACGACTGCCCCACATAATCCTCAGGGAAATAAAAAGATTCATCAAATTTCACTTGCAAATTACCTACTTTTTTTATAACTTCGCATAATAATCAACATCGTGAAATATGATGAAAATGAATAACAATAAGAAAAAGGCTCCAAAATCATCTAAAACCTATAATTTCTGGGGAGTCTTTTACAGTATTCTGTTACTGGTCCTCCTCAACGGACTATTATTCCCGAGTCTTCAGAAACCCAAAATCGTCAACACAGACTATGGTACTTTCATTGCTGAATTAAACAGTAATAGAGTTAAGGATGTAGTTATTAAAAATCACATCATTTATTTTACTGTAGTCGCTCGAACAGGAGAAATCAGCTATCAGACCACAGAGATTAATGATCCGGATCTGGTAAATCGCCTGATAAAAGCGAAAAGTCCGAATAAGAACGGAAAGATCACCTTTTCTGAAACTCCGCCTAAAAAAGATTCACCTCTGCTCGATTTCTTTCTGTGGTGGATACTGCCCGGCCTGATCCTCTACTGGATCTGGCAGAAAGGTTCCAGTAAAATGATGGCAGGAGCAGGCAATTTTATGTCCTTTGGTAAAAGCGGAGCAAAAGTCTATGCAGAGAATAGTGTCAAAACGGTCTTTGCTGATGTTGCCGGTCAGGATGAAGCTAAAGATACTCTGAAAGAGGTAGTCGATTTTCTCCATAATCCAAAGAAATATACCCGTCTGGGAGCAAAATTACCCAAAGGTGTACTGCTCGTTGGTCCTCCAGGAACAGGAAAGACCCTCATTGCGCGTGCTGTAGCAGGTGAGGCACATGTTCCTTTCTTCTCTATCTCCGGCTCTGAATTCGTACAGATGTTCGTCGGTATGGGAGCTGCCAAGGTGCGTGACCTGTTCAAACAGGCTTCTGAAAAAGCACCTTGCATTATCTTCATTGACGAAATTGATGCCATCGGTAAAAGTCGTGATAGTGCGATGGGCGGCAATGACGAACGGGAACAAACTCTCAACCAACTCCTTACAGAAATGGATGGTTTTGATGCCACAAAGGGTGTAGTCATCCTTGCCGCCACCAACCGGCCAGAAAGTCTGGACAAAGCCTTGCTGCGTCCGGGACGTTTTGACCGTCGTGTACAAATGGAACTGCCAGACCTGGCAGGAAGAAAGGCTATTTTCAAAGTTCATCTGAAAAACATCAAGCATGGTGCCATAGACCTGGACCTTATTGCCCGGTCAACAGCAGGTTCGTCAGGAGCTGAAATTGCCAACATCGTCAACGAAGGAGCTCTCCGCGCCGTCCGTCTGGGGAAAAAGGAAGTGGGGACTGATGATCTGGAAGAGAGCGTAGAAACGGTTATGGTAGGAGAGCAGAAAAAAGGAGCTGTCATCAATCCTAAAGAGAAAAAGATCATATCCTATCATGAAATAGGACACGCTATGGTAGCAGCACTACAAAGTCATACGGCCCCCGTACAGAAAATCACCATCATTCCACGCACGTCAGGAGCATTAGGCTATACCATGCAAGTTGATGAAGGAGAAAAACACCTGTTAAGCAAGCAGGAGTTGCTTAACCGCATTGCAACCTGCACAGGCGGACGGGCAGCTGAAGAAGTAATATGTCATACCTGCACAACCGGCGCAAGCAATGACATCGAACAGGCTACCAAAATGGCACGCTACATGATTACCATGTATGGAATGAGTGATAAATACGGAATGATGCAACTGGAAAGTATCCAGAACAGATATTTAGGTGGTAACAGTTCACTGATCTGTTCAGCCCAGACAGCCTCTGATATTGACCAGGAAGTTCGTTCAATCATAGAAAAGGCTCATGCTAAAGCCGTTGACATCATTTCGACCCACCATAAGGAAATGGATGAAGCTGCAGCTATCTTGCTTGAGAAAGAAACCATTTCTGGAGAGGAATTCATGGAAATCCTTAGACGTAATGGAGACTTCCCGGAGGAAGGAAACAAGAATCAGAAGAGTCTGCCAGAAGAGAACAAGGATGAAACCTTACAGGGAAATTGAGACCCAGTTGCTTCTCTGAAGACAAATCCTTTTCTGCAAGAAAAAGGAAGAAGTACAAACCATAGGAAGAATAAACGCAATAGGGTATTTCCTCGTAACAAAAGGGGTATTCCTATCGCTTTTTAGGGATCTCAATCCTATAAACTGGTGACAAATTCATAAATTTGCAAAAGAAACCTGAGGGCACCTGATCAAATTCACCCCCGAAGGCCGAACAAAGGTTTGTTTAATTCTTTAATGCTTACGATTATGAAACGGAATATCTTCTTACTTGCAGCCTTGTTGATCATGTCCTTATCAGCAAAGGCAATGGGCTATAAAAGAGCGGCTGTTGAAGCCAGGTACCTGACGGATAAAATGGCTTATGAGATGGGACTCTCTTCCCGTGAATATGACAGGGCATACCGCATCAACCTCAACTATTTCTTGGGTATCAACGACAGAAATGACCTTTATGCTTCCGGATGGCGGACACGCAGCTCCGCTTTCAGGGTTTTCTTCAACAACAGACAGTGGAATCTGTTCATCGGCACAGACTACTTTTACCGTCCTGTCTCCTGGCGCAATGGCAGTTACGTTTATAATGTTTATTCGAGGTATCCCCGCCATGACAATGGTCGCCATCGTGGAAATTACAACAGTCAGTATCGTGGAGATTACAACGATCGGCATCGTGGAAATTACAACGGCCGCCACTATGGGCAGGACAGGAAAAACTCGCACGATGAAGTTTACGGATTTGATCGTCAGCCCTATCGTAAAAATCAGGAGAAAATTGATAAACGTATGGAGAGGGGAAACAAGCATCATGAGTGGTGAGAAACGCTCTCCCTCATGAGGACCTCTCCCCAGGCAGACCAGTAAAATCAGTAGACCCTCGGTCCAAAAATAGCCGTACCGACACGGACCATCGTGGATCCGTGCTCTACGGCTACACGATAATCATGACTCATGCCCCAGGAACGTTCCTTGAAATCAGGATCATCAGCAAAATACTTAGACTTGACTTCTGTAAAGAATGTGGCAGCTTTATCAAATTCCTGAGCGATCTGATGCGGATCATCTATGTTTGAAGCCATCATCATCAGGCCACAGATCCGGACATGCTTCATATCCTTCCAAACTCCGGAGTCAAGCAGTTCCCGGCATGCATCCAGTGTCAATCCATATTTGGTAGCCTCCTCAGCGATATGAAGCTCAAGGAGCACCTTGATCACCCGGTTACATTTTGCAGCCTGCTTCTCGATCTCTTTCATCAATTTCACACTGTCACAGGATTCTACCATGGTGATATAAGGTACAATATATTTCACCTTATTTGTCTGAAGGTGACCGATAAAATGCCATTCAATATCCTTGGGAAGGACTTTCACTTTCTGTTCAAGTTCCTGTTCATGGCTCTCGCCGAAAACACGTTGGCCCTCGGCGTATGCCACTTCTACATATTCCTTAGGATGAAACTTGCTGATGGCAACCAATCTTACTCCATCGGGCAGGCTGTCCAGCACTTTGTGTAAATTCTTTGCAACATCAACCATTTCATTATTGATTAAAAATCACCTCCGCGGCAACAGGCCACGGAAGTGATCGTCATTTATCCTTCATTATTTGACTGCCCCAGCTTGCTGATCAGGATCAGATGGCTGTTCCTCATATTCAGGGACATCATTTTTCTCCTCTTTCTTTTTTGAAGTTCCAGGAGCATGATGTTCAAAGACATCCATAATCTGCGTCTCGACAATAGAAGCGATCACATAATCGATCATCGTGCCGCCCATGACCTCATCAACATGCTTCACGGCACCTGGCAGAGAAGCAGCCTGAACCAGATAATACACGTTGGAACGTTTCTCTTTCTCACTCTTCTCATCAATGGTGATAAACTGCAGTTTGGCTTTATACCATTTATCATCTGAATCCATGTCACTGAAAAAGACCTCGCCGTATGAAGCCGGTTTAATATCCGTAATCTTCATCTCTCCGCTGATATAAGAAGACATCTCCTCAATGATCGTGTTTTCAGCTTCCGTGAAACTCAAGGCATCGACGACATACTGTTCCGTAACCTTTTTCTGCATGCCATCTTCCATCATCTTCTCATATCTGATCTTGGTCTCAAACCAAGTACTCGTTCTGGATCTCATAATCGATTTAATTAGTATTTGTGAAAGTTCGTTTATTCTTAATTTTTCTCAATCATCATGCAAAGATAATAAAAATTTCCTTATCTTTGCAATTCGATAATTAATTATTCATACAATGCCAGAAATATCAGTACGTGGATTAAACATGCCAGAGTCACCAATTCGCAAATTAGCACCATTGGCGGCGGCGGCAAAAGAAAAGGGCATTAAGGTTTACCACCTGAATATTGGTCAACCGGATATGCCTTCTCCACAATGCGGACTGGATGCACTCAAGCATATTGACCGCAAAGTTCTGGAATATGCTCCAAGTCAGGGCTTTTTAAGTTTTCGGACTAAATTAGTAGACTATTACAAACGATATAGCATCAATGTTTCTCCAGAGGACATCATTATCACCAGTGGAGGAAGCGAGGCTGTCATGTTCGCTTTCATGAGTTGTCTGAACCCCGGTGATGAGATCATCATGCCTGAACCCGGCTATGCCAACTATATGGCTTTCGCCGTTTCCGCAGGCGCCAAGATCCAGACCATCGCGACAACTATTGAAGAAGGTTTTTCCCTGCCTAAAGTAGAGAAATTCGAAGAACTGATCAACAGCCACACTCGTGCTATCATGATCTGTAACCCGAACAATCCGACGGGGTACCTCTACACACGCAGGGAGATGAACCAGATCCGCGACCTCTGCAAGAAATACGACCTGTTTCTATTCTCCGATGAAGTGTATCGTGAATATATCTACACCGGCTCTCCTTATATCAGTGCCATGCACCTGAAGGGCATTGAGCAGAACACGGTACTTATCGATTCCGTTTCCAAACGATATTCAGAGTGTGGAATCCGGATCGGGGCATTGATCACGAAAAACGAACAGGTACGAAAGGCGGTAATGAAGTTTTGTCAGGCCAGGCTGAGCCCTCCTCTCATCGGACAGATTGTCGCTGAGGCTTCGCTGGATGCGCCGAAAGAATACTACAGCAATGTCTACGATGAATATGAACTCCGCCGTAAATGTCTCATTGACGGACTGAACCGCATACCTGGCGTCTACTCCCCCATCCCGATGGGCGCTTTCTATACGGTAGCCAAACTGCCGGTAGATAATGCTGAAAAGTTCTGCAGGTGGTTACTGACCGACTTCCATTACGAGGGAGAAACTGTCATGCTGGCTCCTGCAGCAGGATTCTATACCACTCCCGGAGCGGGAATCGACCAGGTCCGCCTGGCTTATGTTCTGAAAAGACCCGACCTGGAAAGAGCACTCTTCCTGCTACACAAGGCTTTGGAAACTTATCCGGGACGAAAAAAGACATTCGATATCTGACACCCAGGCATGAATTTTCCTTTATACATAGCGAAGAAGATCTATTTTGATGCAGGCGGCAGGCAAAAGGTTTCCCAGCCGGCCATCCGCATCGCCACAGCAGGCGTAGCCATTGGCCTTGCCGTGATGATCATCTCTGTATGTATTGTTCTGGGATTCAAGCACTCCATACGAGACAAAGTCATCGGCTTCGGAGGACAAATCGAAGTAGCTGATTTTCTCACCTTACAGTCCAGCGGGAATTACCCTGTCGTCATCAACGATTCCATGATGAATGTGTTTAAGGGGATACCGGGCGTAAAGCATGTAGAGCGCTTTGCCCTTAAACAGGGAGTACTAAAAACTGACTCCGATTTTCTGGGAGTAGCCTTCAAGGGAGTAGGACCGGAATGGGATTCTACTTTCATCCATAAGAATATGGTGGCAGGAAGCATCCCGAAGTTTAGTGACAAAACCAGCAGCAATCATATTCTGGTTTCCAAACTGATGGCCGATAAACTTCATCTGAGCGTGGGACAGCGCATCTTTGCTTATTTCATAGACAGCAAGGGGGTCAGGATCCGACGTTTTACAATCCAAGGCATCTATGAGACCAATCTAAAGAAATATGATGAAATAACCTGCTATACCGACCTCTACACTGCCGTAAAGTTGAATGGCTGGGATAGCGACCAGGCCAGTGGTGCAGAGATAACGGTAAAGGATTTCAACAAAGTAAACGAGACTGAAGCTTATCTTATCAATAAGGTGAACCGGACAGTGGACCATTTCGGGGAAACTTATTCCAGTGCGACAATACAGGAAATTAACCCACAGATATTTGCATGGCTTGATCTGCTGAATCTGAATGTATGGGTCATCCTCGGCCTGATGATGGCTGTTGCCGTCGTCACGATGATTTCAGGATTACTGATCATCATTCTTGAAAGGACCAACATGATCGGCATATTGAAAGCTTTAGGTGCACGAAACAAGACCATCAGGCATACTTTCCTGTGGTTTGCCGCCTTTATCGTCGGCAAGGGATTACTCCTGGGGGATGCCATTGGCATCGGACTTCTTGCCTTACAGAGATATACAGGACTGATCAAACTTGATCCACAGACCTATTATGTCAATACCGTTCCTATAGAATTCAACTGGGCATTCATTTTAACCTTGAACATCATCACCATGATCATCAGCATGATGATGCTCGTGACTCCCAGTTATTTAATTTCACACATCCACCCCGCTCAAAGTATCCGATACGAATAGGAAGGAATTCCATCCTATGATCAGATCCCGCAAAAGGGCAGGCAGGAGCCGGCATTCTTGCCGACAAGTCACAGAAAACGAAGATTTATTGTCCCTTTTTCCCGTTAAAGACAAAATTCTTACAGAATTAACTAAAATACTGCACAGAAAGTTTTGGGATGTGCAGAAAACTGGTTACCTTTGCACAAAATTTTTAGTTTTGTGCAATGGATACGAATCTAAGCTTTAACTCGTATATTGAAAAAAGCATTGTAGATAATTGGGACAACGATTCACTTACTGATTACAAGGGAACAACTCTTCAATATCACGATGTTGCACGCAAGATTGAAAAACTCCATATCTTGTTTGAGAGCTGCAATATACATAAAGGTGATAAAATAGCTATATGCGGACGCAATAGTGCCAACTGGGCAGTTGCTTTCCTGGCGACACTGACATACGGCGCTGTAGCTGTACCCATCTTACATGAATTTACATCCGAACAAATACATAACATTGTCAATCATTCCGAAGCAAAAATTCTCTTTGCGGGTGACATTATTGCGACACAAATAGATCCCGAAAAAATGCCCAACCTTGAAGGCATTATCTATCTGCCCTATCGCTCTCTCATCCTATCCCGTAACCCGCAGTTTTCCTATACGGTAGAGCATGTCAATGAGATCTTCGGCAAGAAATACCCAAAGTATTTCGGCAAGGAGCACATCCACTATTATCACGATCAGCCAGACGAACTCGCGCTGATCAACTACACCAGCGGAACGACCGGTTTCTCAAAGGGCGTGATGCTCTCCTATCAGGCTCTCTGGAGCAATCTGGACTTCATCCTGAACGCCTTAGGACCACATCTGAAAAAGGGCAGCCCCGTGCTCAATATCCTGCCGATGGCCCACATGTACGGGTTGATGGTGGAATTCCTGTTCGAGTTCTGTTTCGGAAATCACATCTACTTTCTGACAAGGCTCCCCAGCCCCTCCGTCATCGCACAGGCCTTTCACGAGATTAAACCTGCGATCATCATCGCCGTACCACTGATCATAGAAAAGATCGTACGCAGAAAGATCATGCCGCTGCTCCAGACCAACAAGATGAGGCTGCTTCTGAGCATGCCGATCGTCAGCAAGAAAATCAAGGAGAATATCCTCGAAAGGGTAAAAGAACTGTTTGGAGGCAACCTGTACGAAATTATCATAGGCGGAGCAGGACTCAATAAAGAGGTTGAAAACTTCTTTACCAGCATACATTTCCCCATCACTATCGGTTACGGGACTACAGAGACCGCCCCGCTGATCACTTTCACCAACTGGGAGGATTTTGTTCCCGGCTCATGCGGGAAACCCGTTAAGAACATGGAGGTCAGGATATTAAGCCCTGACCCGGAGAATATTCCAGGAGAGATTATTACCCGCGGGCTCAATGTCATGCAAGGGTACTACAAGAACGAGGCAGCCACAAAGAAGGCACTCGTTGATGGCTGGTTTCACACAGGAGACCTGGGAACGATGGATAAAGGCAACAACCTGTTCATCAAGGGGAGGATAAAAAACATGCTCTTAGGAGCAGACGGACAGAATATTTATCCCGAAGAAATCGAAGATAAACTCAATTCCATGGCTATGGTCAATGAGAGCCTGGTCATCCAATCAGGCGGAAAACTCGTCGGTCTGGTCAATCCGAATCGTGAAGAGGCCCAGTCCTTAGGATTTACGGAAGAGGATCTCACAAACATTATGGAGCAGTATCGGAAACAATTGAATTCCGTACTCCCTTCCTTCTGCAAGATCTCACAGATCCAGCTCCAGGACAAAGAATTTGAAAAGACACCGAAAAGAAGTATCAAGCGTTATCTCTATAAGGATATGGTCTGATATGATCTTTTCTCACAATAAATTTGCACACAAAACATAGATCAAATGATGGAAAATATTCCCAGCTTAAATTCACTAATCGAGAAAAGCATTATTGACCATTGGGATTTTGATGCATTGACGGATTATAAGGGGAAAACCCTCCAATATAATGATGTAGCAAGGAAGATTGAAAAACTTCACATCCTGTTTGAATATTCGGGCGTAAAAGAGGGCGACAAGATAGCCCTCTGCGGGCGTAACAGTGCCTGCTGGGCCGTGGCCTTTTTAGCCACACTGACGTATGGATGCATCGCTGTACCCATTCTTCATGAGTTTACTGCCGACCAGATCCAGAATATCGTCAACCACTCCGATGCGCGGCTCCTCTTCGTAGGAGATATAGTAGCCACACAGATCAATACGACGAAAATGCCTAATCTGGAAGGTATCATCTATATCCCTGACTATTCCTTAATCCTCAGCAGAACGGATAAACTGACCTATGCGCGGGAGCATCTGAACGAAATATTCGGTCAGAAATTCCCCAAATATTTCAGGAAACAGCACGTTCATTACTATCGGGAGAAAAGTCCGGAGGAGATGGCACTCATCAATTATACCAGTGGGACTACAGGTTTTTCAAAGGGAGTGATGATCCCTTACAGAGCCCTATGGAGTAATCTTGACTTTGCCAAACAGGTTTTAGGTGACCGGATCAAACAGGGGTGCAAGACGATATGTATCCTTCCGATGGCCCACATGTACGGGATGTCCTTCGAATTTCTGTTTGAATTCCTGCAAGGCGTCCATATCTTCTTCCTGACACGCCTGCCCAGTCCGTCGATCATCGCCCAGGCCTTTGATGAGATACAGCCTTCCCTGATCATATCCGTTCCGCTGATCATCGAAAAGATCATCAGAAGGGAAGTCTTCCCGAAAATCCAGAATAATAAAATCCGTCTCCTCCTGAGCATGCCAGTTGTCGGCAAGAAAGTAAAGGAAAGGATCAAGGATCAAGTCATCAAAGCCTTTGGAGGAAAGTTCTATGAAATCATCGTCGGCGGAGCAGCCTTCAACCAGGAGGTAGAATCATTCCTGCGGCAGATTGATTTCCCTTATACCGTGGGTTACGGGGCCACGGAGACGGCGCCGATCATGTGTTATGCAGACTGGCATACCTTCGTGCAAGGGTCATGTGGCAGACCGGTCGTGCACATGCAATTACGAGTCAACAGCCCTGATCCGGAGAACATACCGGGAGAGATCCTGGCCAAGGGCCTGAATGTCATGCTGGGCTACTATAAAGACCCGGCTGCGACGAAAAAGGCCATCGACAAGGATGGCTGGTACCATACAGGTGATTTGGGGACAATGGATGCCGAAGGCAACCTCTTTATCAAGGGCCGCTCGAAGACTATGCTGCTGGGATCCAACGGACAGAATATTTATCCGGAAGAAATCGAGGACAAACTCAATTCCCTCACGCTCGTCAATGAATGTCTGGTGATCCAGGACAATCAGAAACTGATCGGTCTGGTTCATCCGGACTATGATGAAGCAAAAACACTGGGACTATCAAATGATGACCTGAAAAATATCATGGAACAGAACCGGCAGGAATTGAACGCACAGATGCCTGTCTACAGTAAGGTTGCAGAAATCAAGATCCAGAAAGAAGAATTCCAGAAGACGCCCAAAAAGAGCATCAAAAGGTATCTCTACGAAAAATAATGCCTCTCCCGGAATACCGGGCTCACGCAGCGAAGCGATACCTTACGGGGATTCTCAATCTTCGTTAAGAGCAGCAGTCCGGACACGACTCAAGGTTTCCGGAGTCATCTGCAAATAGTTAGCAATGTAATTCAGTGGAGCCCTCAGCACCAGTTGGGGGTTCAACTTGCAGATCTTCTTATAACGGGCCTGGGCCGTCTCAAAACGTACAAGGTCAGCATGTACCTGGGAGATGATCAGACTCTCTTCCAGGATTTTACGGTACAGCATCTGAATATTCACATTGTGAATAGCCTCCTCTTCCAGTCGCTTCTTAGGCAGAGCATAAACGATGGAAGGTTCCAGCGCCTCTACCTGAAGCTTAGACGGTTCCTCTCTGAAGAGACTCTCTATGCACATGAAAATCGATCCGTCAACACCCAGGTGCTCAGTCACTTCCTTGTCATTCTTAAAATAGAACTGACGGATCAAGCCCCGCCAGATATAATAGATGGATTTGCATACCTCTCCCTTATGAATGATCATATCTCCCTTGGCAAACTTCATAGGAACCAGGATACCCTCCAGGGTGGTCAGTTCGTCGTGAGTCATCGTACTGTACTTTCGCGCAAGTTCCCGAGCGATGTCTCGTGTGGTTACAGCTAATTCTTTCATACTTCCTCCTTATCAAAAATTACACTTATATCTTCTTTTAACATACTAATGAGGGGTGGTGCTTCCGGATGAGGCTTCAAAATCAAGAAGCCAACAAGATCAGATGACTGTCTCTGCGCCGGAGGACAGGTCAGTCATCCAGTTTCAGTACAGCCAGGAATGCCTTTTGAGGCACCTTGACATTCCCGATCTGTTTCATCCGCTTTTTACCCTTTTTCTGTTTTTCAAGTAATTTCCGTTTACGGCTCACATCTCCGCCATAGCATTTCGCCGTCACATCCTTACGGACCTGCTTGACGGTCTCCCGGGCAATAATCTTCCCTCCGATAGCCGCCTGAATGGCAATATCAAACTGCTGTCGAGGGATCAGCTCCTTTAACCTCTCACACATCTTCCTGCCAAAGGTCACCGCATTACTTTCATGAGTCAGGGTAGACAGGGCATCTACAGGCTCACCGTTGAGAAGGACATCCAGCTTGACGAGCCGGGACGGCCGGTAAGAATCGAAATGATAGTCAAACGAGGCATAACCTTTAGAGATGCTCTTCAATTTGTCGTAGAAGTCGATGACGATCTCCCCTAAAGGCATCAAGAAATACAGTTCCACACGATCACCGCTCACATATTCCTGGTTAAGCAGCTCTCCCCGCTTATCCAGGCACAACTTCATGATCGGGCCGATAAACTTTGTCGAAGTGATGATGCTAGCCCGGATATAGGGTTCCTCGACATGCTCAATCAGCGTCTGGTCCGGCAGCCCGGCAGGGTTGTGAACTTCCGAGACATTCCCCTGTTTATCGAAGACCTTATAGCTTACATTAGGAACCGTAGTGATGACATCCATATTAAACTCACGATCGAGTCGTTCCTGCACGATCTCCATGTGCAAGAGACCGAGGAAGCCACAACGGAATCCGAATCCCAGGGCGATGGAACTCTCAGGGGAGAAAGTAAGGGACGCATCATTCAACTGGAGTTTCTCCAATGAAGTACGCAGGTTTTCATAATCATTAGGATCAATAGGATAAACCCCGGCGAAGACCATGGGTTTAACCTCCTGGAAACCCTCAATAGCCTGAGTACACGGACGTTCAGTGGCCGTAACCGTGTCCCCTACCTTCACCTCAGTAGGATCCTTGATCCCGGTAATGATGTAGCCCACCTCACCCGTGGAAAGTGTATCCCGTGGAACCAGGTCCATTTTCAGCACCCCCACCTCTTCAGCCACATATTGCATTCCCGTATTGAAAAGTTTCACCTTTTCCCCTTTCCTGATAAAACCATTATCCACCTTACAGAGAATAATGATTCCCCGGAAAGGATTGTATAGCGAGTCGAAGATCAAAGCCTGGGTGGGCGCATTGGCATTCCCCTGGGGATGGGGGATCCGGAGGACGATAGACTCGAGGATCTCCTCTACCCCTTCGCCTGTTTTTGCAGAAGCCCTCAGGACATCCTTCCGGTCACAACCCGTCAGATCCACCATCTCATCCTCCACTTCATCCGGCATAGCATTCGGCATGTCGATCTTATTGATGACCGGAATAATCTCAAGATTATGGTCCACGGCCATATACAGATTAGAGATGGTCTGAGCCTGCACCCCCTGTGTGGCATCCACCACCAGCAAGGCACCCTCACAGGCAGCTATACTCCGGGACACTTCATAAGAAAAGTCCACATGTCCGGGAGTATCGATCAGGTTAAGGATATAACTCTTTCCATCACGGGCCTTGTACTCCATCTGGATAGCATGGCTTTTGATGGTAATACCCCGCTCCCGCTCCAGATCCATATCATCCAGCATCTGCCCTTCTGTGATCTTGATCGTATGAGTCTTCTCCAGAAGGCGGTCAGCCAGCGTAGACTTACCATGGTCAATATGAGCGATGATGCAAAAGTTTCTGATTTTACTGATATTATCCATGCGTTATTCTCACTTTTTAGAACACAAAGATACAAAGTTTTTATTATTTCTTTGTATATTTGCAAAAATAAAATTTAAAGTTAATAATGACGACTAATACATTTCATTCCCATTACACCCTACATTCCGTATGGAATAAACCTATTCTGGGAATGGCCCTTCTGTTCTGTTTTACCTTATCTGCCTGTCATGAGAGTCTTTCAGACCGGGCAGTGCGTGAAAGCAAGGAATACACGGAGAAGTTCTGCCCCACTCCCGTCATCAATGACGAGCGAACGGACAGCATGTCTTTCGATAAGGCTACGCACACGATGAATTATTATCGGACACTTTCGGGCAAGGCCGATAATCCCCAGGTCATCAAGTTCAATGCAAAGAAGTTGAAAGGGGTATTGCTGACGGCCCTGATCGACGATCCCAGTTCAAAAGCTTACAAAGATGCCGGTTTCAATTTCCGTTTTCTGTACCGTTCTGCCAGGCACAGGGGGAAAACTCTTTTCGAAGCGGTCTATACGCCCAGGGATTATCAAAAGGGACACTCCGGAAGACCATAACATAGTGACCGAAAAATAGCAGGTTAAAGGAGGAAAAACTTACCAAGCCGTAGGAAGATGATTACCAGGCCGTGGTAACGAACTTACCAGGCCGTGGAGACATGCTTACCAAGCCTTGGAGACAAGATTACCAGGCCGTGGTAAAATTGCCGACATAATATATACAGGAATCAGTTACATCTTTTGTTGTTGCTAAATTACCTTTTAGTTGACTAAGATAATTTGTTAACCACAGATCAGATGGTCACCGAGGCAGTTGGCATCCCCTTGATTCCCTATTGAGTATGGCAGAAAAACCTTACTTGCAAGAAAGGCAAAATAAGAAAGGGATGGACGCAAGTTTTCAACTTTTGCGTCCATCCCTTTTTCGACAGGAAAGATCCACTGCCGTCAATAGTCAATAGCCCATCTCTTCCAGGGCATGAGCCAACTGATCAGGGCAGCTCGTAGGCTTCTTTCCACAAAGAATACCCTTGAGACGATTCTTGACCTCGGTTGCTTTCATCCCCCTAATCAGCGAGCAGATTCCCTTCGCATTCCCCTCACAGCCACCCGTAAAACGTACGTTTCCGACATTTCCGTGATCATCCACATCCACATCGATCCACACGCTGCAAGTGCCGTGGGTCTTATATCTCAAATGTGCCATCAGGCCTCTTCTTCTGTCTCCTCCTCAGGCTTCATGTTCGTATATACATTCTGCACATCCTCAAACTCCTCGAGTTTATCCTGCATCTCATCGATCGTCTTCCGCTGCTCCGGAGTCACATCCTTCAGGTCATTCGGAATACGGGTAAACTCAGCAGTAGTAATCTCAAAGTCATGATCCTCCAGGTATTTCTGAATATCCCCGAAACTCTTCGGGTCACCATAGATCGTAATCTCACCCTCCTCCTCATCGTCATCATAATCATCATCCACGCCATAATCAATCAGATCCAGGATGATTCCGTCCATGTCCATATCCTCTTTCTTCTTAAAGGAGAACACGCACTTATGATCAAAAAGATAGCTCAGGGATCCCTGAGTTCCCAGGTTACCATTAAACTTATTGAACACGGAACGCACATCTGCCACTGTACGGGTGGTATTATCCGTCAAGGTATCCACAAAGACAGCAATCCCATGAGGGCCATAACCTTCATAAGACACCTCCTTATATTCACTCTGATCCTTTCCCTGAGCATTTTTGATGGCACGAGCCACATTATCCTTGGGCATATTCTCCCGCTTGCAAGTAGCTATGATTGCACGCAGATTAGGATTATTTTCAGGATCAGGCCCGCCCTCCTTGACAGCGATAGTAATTTGTTTACCTAATTTCGTAAATGTACGGGCCATGTGCCCCCATCTTTTCAGCTTTGTAGCCTTTCGATATTCAAATGCTCTTCCCATTGGAGTAATATTAATTTTTTATCTTAAAAATCTTGATTGAAAATGTATAAAAAGTATAAAAGGATCACCTTAATTCAGCATGCAACTGAGTTGTCAACTGATGGATCAGTTTTTTCATTACCGTGTCGATTGCCTTATCATCCAGCGTCTTCGCATCATCCTGAAGGATGAAATTGATAGCATAGCTCTTCTTTCCAGACGGCAGGTTCTTTCCTTCATAGACATCGAAAAGTTCGACTCTCTTCAAGAGTTTTTTCTCCGTCTTACGGGCTATCTGCTCAATCTGGCTGAATTCGACATTCTTGTCTATCAGCAATGCCAGATCACGGCTGACCGCCGGGAACTTGCTGACCTCCTTAAACTCAAACTTAATTTTACGGATAGTCCTGGCCAGATCTGTCAAGTCAATGTCTGCGAAGAACACGTCCTGATTCAGTTCAAAAGCCTTTTTAATCTTCAAGTCCACGATACCTGCCTCCGCCAGCAGGTCCCCCTGATGGGTCTCATACCGCAAACCTTTGGAGAAGATATTATTGTCACTCGTTTTAACAACCACCGTATGATACTTCAAGCCACAGACCCGCAAGATATTTTCCACGTAGGCCTTCAACTCGAAGAAACTGCTATCCTCATCCGGGTGAGCCCAGGAACCCTCCACACGCTTACCGGTCACCCAAAGACCCAGATGATGCGACTGTTTATAAGCATTGATCGGGTGCTCCGGTGTTCTCTTTTCGGCGAGAAACCGGTAACAGTTACCGACCTCGAAGAACTTCAGGTTCGGATTTTTACGATGCACATTACGTACGATACTCTCCAGTCCGCCAAAGAGCAGCGTCTGCCGCATCACTCCCAGGTCAGAACTCAACGGGTTCATCACCTTTACCGTAACATCCCAGGGATACCTGTTGAGTTGAGTCCCCTGATAGTATGCAGTCTTTGTCAGAGAATTATTCATAATCTCAAAGAAGCCACACCCCACCAGCAGTTCAGAGACATGGTTTTCCAGATCAGCTTTCTGATCCTCCTCCCCCTGGATATTCAATGAGCTCTTCAAAGTCAGAGGGATCTCCACATTATTATATCCGTAAATGCGCAGAATATCTTCCACTACGTCACACGGGCGCTGTACATCCACCCGATAAGGAGGAACGGAAAGATCCAATCCTTCAGAGTCCTCTCCCTTGATCTTCATCTCAAGGCTTGTGACAATATTTTTTATCGTCGCCCGGTCAAGTTGCTTTCCGATCAACCGGTCACAATATTCATAATTCAAACGGACGTCAAAATCCCCGATTGGTTCCGGGTAGACATCCTTAATGGACATGCTCACCTTTCCCCCCGCAAGTTGGCAGCAGAGGATGGCAGCCTGCTTGAGGGCATAGATAATCCCATTCGGGTCTATTCCCCGTTCAAACCGATAACTGGCATCCGTTCCCAATCCGTGGCGGCGTGCGCTCTTTCGGATCCAGGTAGGATGGAAGTAAGCACTTTCCAGGACCACATTCCGTGTCGTCTCGTAAGTTCCCGAACCTTTCCCGCCGAAAATCCCGGCAATGCACATCGGTTCCTCAGCATTGCAGATGCTCAGGTCATGTGCCCCGAGGGTATGCTCAACCCCATCAAGGGTGACAAATTTTGTTCCCTCAGGCTGAGTCCGGACCACGATCTTGTGGCCCTTCACCATATCGGCATCAAAGCAGTGCATCGGCTGGCCGTATGCCATCATGATATAGTTTGTAATATCCACGATATTATTAATCGGGCGTAATCCGATGACACGGAGTTTATCCTGCAGCCATTTCGGACTCTCCTTCACGTCACAGTCCGTAATACTTACACACGCATAACGCTTGCAAGCCTCCGTATTCTGTATCTCCACCTCTATCGGCAGGTCATGGTTATCTACCCGGAAGGCATCACAGTCAGGACGATGGAGACGTGTCTGATACCCATTCTGCTTCAGCCACGCATACAAGTCACGGGCTACTCCGTAATGACTGAGTGCATCTCCACGGTTAGCCGTAATATCAATCTCGATGACCCAGTCACTTTCCAGATGATAGTATTCAGCCGCGGGAATCCCCACCACCGCCTCATCAGGAAGGACGATGATGCCCGAATGATCCGTGCCGATACCTATTTCGTCTTCAGCACAAATCATCCCACAACTTTCCACTCCACGAAGCTTTGCTTTCTTGATGATAACCTTCTGGTCCCCATCATAAAGTTCACACCCCACATCAGCGACGATCACCTTTTCACCTGCCGCCACATTAGGAGCACCGCAGATGATCTGGCTCGGTGTACCTTTCCCCAGATCCACCGTAGTGATATGCAGATGGTCAGAGTTAGGATGCGGCTCACAAGTCAGGACCTTGCCTACATATAATCCTTTCAAGCCACCCTTGACCGTCTGGACCTCTGTAAGGGCATCAACCTCAAGACCTGTAGAAGTCAGCGCGTCCGCTGTCTCCTGAGGCGTCAGGTCAAAATCGACGTATTCTTTAAGCCATTTATACGAAATGTTCATTATAATGATTTTATATAATTTCTGAAACTCTGCAAAAATACGAAAAAATCAGTAGATAAACAAATTTTTTGTAAACTTGCTTCATCATTCATGACCATAAGGCATCAGTGAACATCGGTCAGGTCACATACACGATCAGGTACCAACAGACCAGGAAAGAACCGTTACGGAAAGAGCACATCCCGCACCCGAGGAAACGCCTCCATCCGAGCAGCAATCTTCCGGAATATGCTCATCGCATTCTCCCCTTCCAGAACTTTCCCACAAAATCCACCAGGAAATCAACGGCTCCCTCAATCCCTAAAGTCCCCTCATTAAGGGTAAGTTGATAATTCCGAGTATCATACCATTCCTTTCCTGTGAACGTCCGGGTATAGAGTTGGCGGGTATAATCGTGGTCAGAAATCATCTGCCGGGCCTTGTCCTCACGAACATTATAACGTCCTTCGATCCGCTCTATGCGGTCCGCCAGAGGAGCATAGACAAAGACTTTCAAGGCAAGGGGATCCTCCCCGAACACATGAAAGCCACAACGGCCCACGACCACACAACTCTCTCTACTTGCAATATCCTTCATTGCCTCCGCCTGAGCGAAGAAGAGCTGTCTGGAAGTGATGTCCCTTCCGCTGGCTTTATATTCATGCTTACTCGTATAATCCTGGTAGAACTTAGCGAAATCATCCCACCAGGAAGGGTGTCTCAATTCCAATTTCTCAGTCTGTTCCTCAGTCAGATGATACCTTTCAGCCACCGCCTTCAGTATTTGCCTATCCATCAGTTTGACCTGCAGGCGCTGAGCCAGCAGGCGCCCGATCTCATGTCCGCCGGAGCCGAACTCCCGGTTGATGGTAATAACGAATTGGTCAGAAATATTCATGGCTTGAAATTTAGATTAAACGATTGCCGCGCCCACGGCCCTTCCGGACTTTCCGGATGCCATACAAAGATACAAAAGATTAATCAAACCCCTCATCCTTTTGCAAAAAGTTTAAGAAAAACCAGAGCTCCCATGATCCGGTACGGATCACGATACCCTCACCGGCCAGAGGGAGCAGCCTGAAGATAAGCCGCACAACTGTCCGCACAACGTTCCCCGTCAATCCCCGCGCTGACAATTCCCCCTGCATATCCAGCACCTTCACCACAAGGAAAGAGCCCCTCGATACGCAGATGCTGCAAGGTTACACGGTCACGTACGATTCTCACCGGTGCAGAGGTCCTGGTCTCCACAGCCATCAGCACCGCCTCATTTGTCAGGAAGCCATGGGCATGGCTGCCAAAGGACCTGAACCCCTCCTGAAGTCTCTTGGCGATAAAGGGAGGCAGCCAGAAGTGCAACGGACTGGAGATCAGTCCTGGAGCATAACTCGACGCCGGCAGGTCATACGACAGATGACCGTTGACGAAATCGGTCATCCGCTGGGCAGGAGCCGTCTGCTTATGGTTTCCCTGTTGCCAGCACATCTTTTCCAACTGCTCCTGAAGGTACATCACTTTCAGCACCTCCGGGTGTGTCCCCTCCTCCTCAGTCTGGAAAGTCAAGGGCAACTCTTTCGTCCCGACATCTTCCGGCCGGATTTCCACGACCATGCCCGAATTCGACCAGGCAGTCCCCCGGTTGGACGGGCTCATTCCATTGACAACGATTTGTTCAGGTCCCGTAGCGGCAGGGATGACAAAACCACCCGGGCACATACAGAAACTGTAGACTCCGCGCCCCTCCACCTGGGTGACGAAGGAATACTCTGCCGCCGGCAGATAGTCCCCTCTGCCCGCCCGACTGTGATACTGAATCTGGTCAATCAACTTTGAAGGATGTTCCAGGCGCACGCCGGCAGCAATCCCTTTAGCCTCCATCTCGATGCCTGTACGGGCAAGATAGCGATAGACATCCCGTGCGGAATGTCCCGTAGCCAGGATGACAGGTCCGCGGAAAGTCTCTTCCGCTCCGGTGTTCAGGTCCACCGCCTCCACGCCGACTACCCTGTCGTGCTCCATCTGAAGGGCCGTCATCTTCGTCTGGAAATGCACTTCGCCACCACTCTTCAGAATGGTCTCCCGCATATTTTCAATCACCCGCGGCAATTTGTCCGTTCCGATATGCGGATGGGCGTCTGCCAGTATAGACAACGGTGCACCATGCTGGCAAAAGACATTCAATATTTTTTCCACCGATCCCCGCTTTTTACTGCGTGTGTATAATTTTCCATCCGAATAGGCCCCGGCCCCCCCTTCACCGAAACCGTAATTACTTTCCGGGTTCACCTTCTGTGTCCGGGAGATCTGAGCCATATCCACTTTCCTCGAATGCACATCTTTCCCACGTTCCAGAACCACAGGCCTGATCCCCTTTTCTATCAGTCGTAAAGCAGCAAAAAGGCCGCCAGGTCCCTCGCCTACCACGATAACCGGTGTCTTCCCGCTTACCTCCGGGTAGCAGGTGCGGGCAAACTCATCCTCCTGTGGCATCTCATTGAGATAAGCCCGGACTTTCAGATTCACATAGATGACCCGCTGACGAGCATCGATGCTACGGCGCAAGACACGGACATGGGTAAGGGTCTGGGCCTCCAGCCCCTCCTCCCTGACGAGATATTGTGCAATGCTTGCCTCTGAACAGGCCACCTGAGGCAAGACTCTGATTTGGTATTCTTTGATCATACCTGCAAAAATAAGAAGTTTTCTGCAATCTTACAAGATAAATCCATGAAGTTTCCATCATGACCCCTTCATTTCCCCTGTCCCGTCCCCGCTGCCCAGGTGGGGCTGTTCCATCCAGGAAAAGGACAGACCCCGGAAAGTTATTTCTGATAAAACTTTTGGAAACGAGTTGAATATTTTCTATATTTGCAAGGCCAGAGCCAGAAACAAGAGCAACCGGCATTTTTCAAATCCGTAAATAAAGTCCTGTATGAGCAAAAAAGATCTGATGAACATCCTCTCCCTGTTGATGGTAGCCTACATAGGATTCCAGGAAAAATACTCCTACGCCCACTACCACGGTCAGTCATGGTTTAAGATCATGATCATCCTTGTACCCCTGATTTTCATGACTGTGATGGCCGCCCTGATCAGGAAGAGCAAAATGGGCAAGAAGGGACAAACATGGGCAATGATCGCATTAGGCATCTGCGTAGCGGCATTGCTCATCATGAACATCACAGAATTCCTGTGCTGAGCAGGAACGTCCGGTCACAAAATCACGGAGCTCTCCAAAGGATACGGCAGACAACTCTCTCCTGGACGGAGTCATACGCGGAAGCCGAAGCGCCTTTCTCCTCCAATAACAGATCAGACCGTCCACAAAAATCATAAATTTATTACCCAATTTTTGGGTGGTCTGATATTTCTTCGTATTTTTGTAACCAAGTTCTGTTCTGGCCTCGCTGGTTTCGAGGAGGACAAGACATTATAATAACTAATTTTCAAGCCAATGAAAGTTCTAAAATTCGGCGGAACATCTGTAGGTTCCGTGAAAAGTATCCTAAGTCTGAAGAAGATCGTAGAGAAAGAGGCCAAGCACCAGCCTGTTATTGTTGTTGTCAGTGCACTCGGTGGAATCACCGACAAATTACTCTCTACGGCACAGTTAGCTCTCAAACATGATAACCAATGGAGGGATGAGTATAATGCGATGGTAGACCGGCATCACACCCTGATAGACACGATCATCACCGATACTCAGAACAGAGAAGATCTGTTCAACACCGTCGATGCCCTTCTCGAACAGTTGAAGAGCATTTATTTTGGAGTCTACCTCATCCATGACCTCAGCGAGAAAACCAAGAATGCCATTGTCTCTTATGGAGAACGGTTATCCAGTAAAATCGTAGCCACCCTAATCAGAGGATCAAGATGGTTTGATTCCCGCGAATTCATCAAAACCGTCCGGAAGAACGGCAAGGACATGCTTGACTCGGAGTTAACCACAGGACTGGTCAAGAGCACATTCAGGGACCTTCCACGCATCTCCCTGATACCCGGATTCATCAGCAAGGACCGCGACACTGACGAGACGACGAACCTCGGGCGGGGAGGAAGTGACTATACCGCAGCCATTCTCGCCGGTGTCATGGGGGCTGAAGTACTGGAAATATGGACAGATGTCAACGGGTTCATGACCGCTGACCCGAAGGTCATCAAGACAGCCTATACGATCAATGAACTGAACTACGTAGAGGCCATGGAACTCTGCAACTTCGGTGCCAAGGTTATCTATCCGCCAACGATCTACCCGGTATGCATCAAGAATATTCCCATCAAGGTGAAGAACACCTTCAACCCCGCCAATCCTGGAACGATCATTAAAAGTAAAATAGAAGATGACAATAAACCCATCAAGGGGATTTCGTCCATCAGCGGTACGGCACTGATTACGGTAAGCGGATTGAGTATGGTAGGGGTGATCGGAGTCAACCGACGGATATTCACGGCACTGGCAAACAAGGGGATCTCCGTGTTCATGGTCAGTCAGGCCTCTTCCGAAAACTCCACCTCCATCGGAGTCCGGGAGGCAGACGCGCCGGAGGCCGTAAATGTGCTCAACAAAGAATTTGCCGCTGAGATCTCAGACGGAGAGATGTTCCCAATGCATGCCGAATGCGGGCTGGCCACTATTGCTATCGTAGGAGAGAACATGAAGCATACGCCGGGGATTGCCGGAAAACTTTTCGGTACCCTGGGGCGTTCCGGTATTTCGGTCATCGCCTGTGCCCAGGGGGCTTCAGAAACCAACATCTCTTTCGTCGTAAAGAGTGATTCCCTGAGAAAGAGCCTCAATGTACTGCATGACTCTTTCTTCCTCTCAGAATATAAGGAACTCAACCTTTTCATCTGCGGAGTAGGTACGGTAGGCGGAAAACTCATCGAGCAGATCAGAAATCAGTATAATGCACTCAAGGAACGCAGCAGGCTTAAGCTGACGGTCGTCGGCATTGCCAGTTCACATAATGCGATCTATGACCGGGACGGCCTGAACCTGGAGAATTTCCGGGAGCAGTTAAAGTCATCCCAGCCCAGTGATCCTAAGAAACTGTGCGATAATATCATCGGCATGAATATTTTCAACTCTGTGTTTGTAGATTGTACGGCCAGCAAGGATATTGCCGATCTCTACCAGACCTTGCTGGAACATAACATTTCCGTTGTGGCTGCCAATAAAATCGCTGCCTCAGATCAATATGATAAATATGTCAAACTCAAGCATACGGCCCTGACCAGAGGGGTCAAGTTCCGTTTCGAGACCAATGTCGGTGCAGGACTTCCCATCATCGGCACCATCAATGACCTGCGTAATTCAGGAGATAAGATCTTGAAGATCGAAGCGGTCCTCAGCGGGACACTCAACTTTATCTTCAATGAGATCTCTGCAGACGTCCCCTTCTCGGAAACGGTCCGCCGTGCAAAGCAAGAAGGGTACTCCGAACCGGATCCCCGGATAGACCTGAGCGGTGTAGATGTTATCAGGAAACTGGTGATCCTGACCAGGGAAGCAGGTTATCGCGTAGAACAGTCCGATGTGGAGAAACACCTTTTCATCCCCCCATCCTATTTCGAAGGAACGCTGGAGAATTTCTGGGAAAAATTACCCGATCTCGATGCAGGCTTTGAACGGAAACGCAAGCAACTGGAAAAAGAGGGGAAGCGATGGCGCTTCGTAGCTTCGATGGAAGGGGGCAGGACCAGCGTGGAACTGAAATCTATTGGCAAGAACCATCCTTTCTATAATCTGGAAGGAAGCAACAATATCGTTCTCCTCACAACAGAACGCTATAAAGAATATCCGATGCTCATCCAGGGGTACGGTGCCGGGGCAAGCGTAACGGCTGCCGGTGTATTCGCCAACGTGATGAGTATCGCCAACATCTGATCAAACTGATTTTCAAATGAAACATATTATTATATTAGGTGACGGAATGGCCGACCATCCTGTACAAAGACTGGGCGGAAAAACACTATTACAGTATGCTCAAACCCCTTATATGGATTTGCTGGCTAAACAAGGTAAGACAGGCAGGTTGATAACGGTCCCGAACGGATTCTATCCGGGATCAGAGGTTGCCAACACAGCCATATTGGGTTATGACCTGAACCAGGTATACGAAGGACGGGGGCCTCTCGAGGCAGCCAGCATCGGTTATCAGATGGCTCCTGAAGATATGGCGATGCGTTGCAATTTCATCTACCTTGCTGATGGTAAAATCATTACCCATAATGGGGGGAACCTACAGACAAAAGACGGTGATGTGCTCGTGAAATATCTGGATGACAAACTCGGCAATGAGCAAGTCCACTTTATGACCGGTATCCAATACCGCCATCTCCTGATCATTAAATATGGCAGCAAGCACCTGGTATGTGCCCCCCCTCATGACCATCCGAACGAAGAATGGCGGCCCCTTCTCATCCAGCCGGAAAAGGGTTGGGAGGATGTACATGAACCGATCAGCGGTACAGACAAAACCAGGATGACCGCCCGCGAGACAGCCGACCTGCTGAATGACCTCATTCTCAAGAGCCAGGACCTTCTGGAAGAACATCCCTATAACAGGAAACGGGCCGCAGAAGGGCTGCGCCAGGCTAATTCCATCTGGCCCTGGGGGGGCGGTTATCACCCGAAGATGAAAACCCTCATGCAACTCTATCCTGAGATTAAAACAGGCAGTGTCATCTCGGCCGTGGACCTGATCCGCGGGATCGGTCATTATGCAGGACTGGACATCATCAAGGTTCCCGGCGCTACAGGGCTGGCAAACACCAACTATGAAGGCAAGGCAAAGGCTGCCATCAACGCATTGAAGAAACAGGATTTTGTCTATCTCCACCTGGAGGCAACCGATGAAGCAGGACATGACGGAAACCTTGACCTGAAGATCAAAGCTATCCAATATCTGGACCACCGCATCGTAGAACCTATCTATAAGGAAATATCATCCTGGAAAGAGCCGGTCTGCATAGCCGTCCTCCCGGATCACCCTACTCCCGTAGAGATCCGCACCCATGTCAAGGAGGCGGTACCTTTCCTCATCTGGTATCCCGGAATCAAACCCGATTCGGTACAACAATATGATGAGGTGAGCTGTGTATCCGGAGAATATGGCTTGCTCCGCCTCAACGAGTTTATGAACACCTTCATGTCATACGAATAGAAGCACTGCACAATAACGTGACGAACGGAAGGATGTAAAAAGAAACATAAAACCTATAAGTATGAAATATTACAGTACGAACAAGAAAGCACCTTCAGTCTCCCTTCGTGAGGCCGTCATCAAAGGGCTTGCTCCCGACGGAGGGCTCTATATGCCGGAAAAGATCAAACATCTGGTAGATGACTTTTTCGAGAACATGGATAAGATGTTCCTGCCGGAGATTGTCCTGACCGTAGCAAACGCCTTCTTCGGAGAGGATGTCAATGCAGAATCCCTGGAGAAGATCGTTTATGATACTTTGTCATTCAAGATCCCGACCGTAAAAGTTGAAGACCATATTTATTCCCTGGAACTCTTCCATGGTCCCACCATGGCTTTCAAGGATGTCGGCGCACGCTTTATGGCACGTCTGCTGGAGTACTTCGTCCACCAGAGCGGAGACAAGGACATCAATGTTCTCGTGGCCACGTCCGGTGACACCGGTTCAGCTGTAGCTAATGGCTTTCTCGGTGTCAAGGGTGTTCATGTCTATGTACTCTATCCCAAAGGAAAAGTCAGCAAGATTCAGGAGAGCCAGTTTACGACCCTCGGGCAGAACATTACTGCCCTGGAAGTCAACGGCACCTTTGATGACTGCCAGGCTATGGTAAAAGCTGCCTTTATGGATCAGGAGCTTAACGAGCACCTGTTGCTCACCTCAGCCAACAGCATCAATGTCGCCCGCTTCCTGCCACAGGCCTTTTATTACTTCCTCGGTTATGCACAGTTGAAGAAAAAGGGAGTCATCCGGTTAGAGAAAGAAGGTGGCAAGATCAACTCTAACCTGGTGGTCTGCGTACCTTCAGGTAATTTCGGGAACCTCACCGCAGGGTTGTTCAGCAAGAGGATGGGACTGCCTATCAAGCGTTTCATTGCAGCCAACAATGCCAATGACATCTTTTATAAATATCTGAAAACGGGCAAATACAATCCTAAGCCCTCCAAGCAGACCATTGCCAATGCCATGGACGTAGGTAATCCCAGCAACTTTGCCCGCATCCTTGACCTTTATGAACACTCCCATCAAGCCATCGTGCAAGACATCAGCGGAGCCACCTACAAGGACAACCAGATCCGCGAGACCATCAAGGACTGTTATCAAAAGAACGGATATATTCTGGATCCACACGGCTGCTGTGGCTACCGGGCATTGAAAGAAGGGCTGAAACCCGGAGAGGCAGGAGTCTTTCTGGAAACAGCAGATCCGGCCAAATTCAAAGAGAAGGTGGATGCTGTCATCGGAGGAGACATAGACATCCC
>DHOX01000063.1:26525-37475 GCA_002409785.1 Prevotella sp. UBA5379
TTCCAGGTATTCAAGGCTTTTCTGATGGACAAGTAATCTAAAAACAGATTACCTGATATACGTAAAATAAAGAAATGCCAGAAGGACGACCAAGGCGATCATCACGACGGACTTGATCAGACAACTGGCTACTTTCTTCAAGACCAGAAAGGCAACGATGAGAACGATGAGTGCAAAAATGTAGTAAGCGAACGGATGCATAGTCGGTGTATTTAAATCATCTTTGATTCAGTGGATAAAAAGGCCCGGTCCCCAGGGCAATGATCCTGTCAGCCACGTTCCCTTCCATAAGAAGGTTCACCGGGCCTGAACAACTGGCGGAAACTGTAAGGTATGGGGACCTTAAATTCCATACGTTCCCCCGTGACCGGATGGTAAAAGCACAAGATGTAAGCATGAAGGCAAAGCCGGTGACAGGGATCATCGCCATTGCCATATTTAGGATCACCGCAGACGGGGTGCCCCATATCTGCAGCATGTACCCGTATCTGGTTTTTCCGTCCCGTCTCAAGGCGGAATTCCACCAGAGAGTAATGGTCGCTCCGGTCCAGGACGTGATAATGGGTCACGGCATATTTTCCGCCGTTATCAACAGATGAAGAAACCGTGGTATAAGCAGCATCTTCCGTCAGCCAGCTCGTCAGGGTGCCACTATCCTTTTCCATCACGCCGCTCAGTACCGCTACATAGCGACGGTCATAAACCGTCTGATGCCAGTTTTTCTCCAGTTGCATGGCGATCTGTACATCTTTGGCATAGATCATGAGACCACTGGTGTCCCTGTCGAGGCGATGGACCACATGAGCATGGCATTTCTGCCTGTTATCATGGAAATATTTATCCAGAACCGTTTTCACATTCAAGGAAGAGTGCCCCGCAGCCATGGAAAGTATGCCGGTATTTTTCTCAATCACGATCACATAAGGGTCCTCATAGACCACCCTGATAAATGGATTCTGAGGTGTCCTGACCTGCTTAGACCTGGACACACCCACCCTCATCCCCGGGAGAAGCGGATAGTCGAATCTCGTTATCGTCTTACCGTCAACGGTGATGCCCTGTCCCTTAAGCGTCTCCTTGATTTTTGTTTTACTCTGGCCTTTGATATTCTCCAGAAGCCAGGCCAGCAGAGGAGCCGGCTTGCTCACCTGATAAACCGTATAATGATCTTCGTCTTTAAAATGTCTGTTGTTCATTCTTTACCTTTCAAGAGTTCCGGTATCTGCCCGAAATCGTCAACGATCATATCTGCTCCCGCCCCTTCAAGTTCATTCCTGTATCCATTGCCATAGGTCACGCCACAAGTCCTTGCTCCGGCCCGCTTTCCCATGAGAATATCAAACTTAGTATCCCCTACCACCAAGGCTTCCTGAGGATCCACAGAAAAGGTGCGGAGTATTTTCTGTACCGGGTACGGATCAGGCTTGGACCGCTGGACATCATCAGCACCTAAGATGCAAGAAATATATGATTTCAGATGCATCTCCTCAACAAAGGCCTCAAGAGAAGCATGCCCCCGACTGCTGGCCAGCGTAATGATCATCCCTTTGTGATAAAAAAAGCGGATGCTCTCCAGGACATGCGGAAATACCGGCACACTGCCAGGATGGTTGCTGACCGAAAAGATACGACGATAAACCGTTGCACACTGCTTTGCCACCGCTGGATCCGAAGAATGCAGGACTTCCAGGAAGCATTGCTCCAGAGGCAATCCGATTGTCCGAGAGCATTCTTCCGCCGAACATACCGGAAGATCCAGTTCCCTTAACGTACTCTGCATCGTACTGGTGATCAGAGAATTGGTATTTCCGATCGTTCCATCAAAATCTAAAATCAAAAGTTTCATGTCATTATTTCTATTCAGGGCACATCCGCCATCAAAGTTTACGCATTCCCAGCCCTTCACAATCCTGTTGTCCTGAAAGACTATTTTTTCAGCCCTATCAATGACCAGCATGCCGTATATTTCCCCACAAAAGTACAAAAGAAATCCTAAACATACAGGCATCTCGATTCTTTTTTATACCTTTGTACACAAATTATTATACAATAAGGTATTAGAAAATGATTATAATAACAAATCTTGCCATCCAATTTGGAAAGAGAGTGCTCTACAAGGACGTCAACCTTAAATTTACTCACGGCAACATCTACGGTATCATCGGCGCCAACGGTGCAGGTAAGTCTACGCTCCTCCGCGCCATCAGCGGAGACCTTGAGCCCAATAAGGGGACCATTGAAATGGGGCCGGGAGAACGGCTCTCCGTCTTGGAGCAGGACCATTTCAAATATGATGATTACCGTGTCCTCGACACCGTGTTGATGGGACATCAACCGCTATGGAAGAACATGAAAGAGCGGGAGGCTTTATACGCGAAAGCAGAAATGACAGATGCTGAAGGCAACCGTGCGGGAGAACTTGAGGAAAAATTTGCCGAGATGAACGGCTGGTCCGCAGAGTCAGATGCCGCCCAACTCTTACAGGACCTGGGTATTCCGGAAAAATACCATAATGAAAATATGAAGGAGCTTTCCAACAATCAGAAAGTACGGGTCATGCTGGCCAAGGCCCTCTTCGGCAAGCCGGAGAACCTGCTGCTGGATGAGCCTACCAATGATCTGGACCTGGACACCGTAGAATGGCTTGAAGATTATCTCGGGGAAGTGGAGCAAACGGTCCTGGTCGTCAGCCATGACCGCCATTTCCTGGATGCCGTATCTACACAGACCGTAGATATAGACTACGGGAAGATCACCATGTTCGCCGGCAACTATTCTTTCTGGTACGAGAGCTCACAGTTGGCTTTAAGGCAGGCCCAGAACCAGAGGATGAAAGCAGAAGAGAAGAAAAAACAACTGGAAGAGTTTATCCGCCGCTTTTCTGCCAATGCCTCCAAAAGCCGGCAGACCACGTCACGGAAGAAGATGCTGTCCAAGATCAATATAGAAGAGATCCGTCCTTCCAGCCGGAAATATCCCGGCATTATCTTTGAGATGGAACGTGAGCCAGGGACACAGATCCTGGAGGCAGAAGGTCTGAAAGCTGTAGATGAGGATGGAACGGTACTCTTTGATAATATCAATTTCACCGTAGAGAAGGGGCAGAAAATCATATTCCTGTCACATAATCCCAGAGCGATGACTACCCTGTTTGAAATCATCAGCGGTAACCGCAAGCCTGATGCCGGTTCATATAAATGGGGCGTAACGATCACCACGGCCTATCTCCCTCTGGACAATACCACCTTCTTCCAAAGTGACAAGAACCTTGTGGAATGGCTGAGTCAATACGGTCCGGGGAATGAAGTCCAGATGAAAGCTTATCTGGGCAGGATGCTCTTTTCAGGTGAAGAGATCCTGAAACAAGTCAATGTCCTCTCGGGAGGAGAAAAGATGCGTTGCATGATTGCCAGGATGCAATTACAAAAAGCCAACTGTCTTATCCTGGACACACCTACCAACCACCTTGATCTGGAAAGTATCCAGGCTTTCAACAATAATCTGATCACTTTCAAAGGAAATGTACTCTTCTCCAGCCACGACCATGAGTTCATCGAAACGGTAGCTAACCGGATTATCGAACTTACGCCTAAAGGAACTATTGACAAGCAGATGCCTTACAATGAGTATATTCACGATGAAGAGATCAAAGCCTTGAAAGAGAAGATGTATTCTTGAGTTGGCACAGATTTTGCTTGACCCTTGAAAGAGAAAGCGGAAGAAAAGAGCAGGCTTCCCCTCGCATCAAGAAGATCACTTTAACTTAAAGAACTATGGCAGAAAAAGAAAACGAAGAAAAGAAGATAAATCGTCAGGACAGTGAGTCTGAAAAGAAAGGAACACCTAAGGAAGAAACTGACAAAAAGGAGAAGAAAGATTCTCAAAAAGACGAAAAGTCAGAAAAAACTGACGAAAAGTCAGAAAAGGTATCCGATAAGGACAAAGAGCCAAAAGAAGAGAAGAAAGACCCGTTAAAAGAGGCCCAGGAGCAAATAGGACAGCTGAAGGATAAATACCTGCGTTCCGTGGCAGAATTTGACAACTACAGGAAGCGCACCCTCAAAGAAAAGGCAGACCTGATCCTGAATGGAGGAGAGAAGACCATCACCGCCATTCTTCCGGTCATGGATGATTTTGAACGTGCCCTGGCCAGTAAGAGCAATGAGCCCAAGGCCATCAAGGACGGGATGAACCTGATTTACAAGAAATTCCAGAAAGCCCTGGCCGGGTTAGGTGTCAAGGAAATAGACACGAAAGACAAGGACTTTGATACAACCTACATGGAAGCTGTGGCCATGGTTCCAGGTATGGGCGACAAGAAGAAGGGAAAAGTCATTGACTGTGTCCAGACAGGTTATACGTTGAATGATAAGGTAATCCGGCACGCCAAAGTAGCTGTAGGCCAATAAAGAAGACGAAGGCTTCAATTGCAATTGCAAAATAATTTTACATCATGGCAGAAAAAAGAGATTACTACGAAGTGCTCGGTGTCGACAAGAACGCTTCGGAGGATGAGATCAAGATAGCATACAGAAAATTAGCCATCAAATATCACCCGGACCGTAATCCGGGAAATAAAGAGGCAGAAGAGAAATTCAAAGAGGCTGCTGAAGCCTATAGTGTGCTCCATGATCCGGATAAACGCCGCCAGTATGATCAGTTTGGGTTCAATGGTCCTCAAGGTGATTTCGGAGGCTTCGGAGGAGGAGGCATGAACATGGACGATATTTTCTCCATGTTCGGTGACATCTTCGGAGGACACGGTTTCGGAGGCTTCGGCAGTAGTGGTTTCAGCGGTGGAGGAAGCAGGACACGTCCTCAGTTCAGAGGATCAGACCTTCGGCTGACCGTCCACCTCACCCTTCAGGAGATAGCGGAAGGAGTGACCAAGAAATTCAAGGTGCGTAAGTACATCACTTGTCCGAGTTGTCACGGTACCGGTTGTGAAGGAGGCACCAGCCCGGAGACCTGTCCGACCTGCCATGGAACGGGCTATACGATAAAAACCGTACATTCCGTTTTCGGACTGATGCAGACACAGGCCGCCTGCCCTACTTGTCACGGGGAAGGTACGATCATCAAGAACAAGTGCAAGAGATGCAACGGTGAAGGTGTGGTCAGTGGTGAGGAAGTCGTAGAAATCAATATCCCGGCAGGCGTAGCCGACGGCATGGTGCTCAATGTGCCCGGAAAAGGAAATGCAGGACGTCATAATGGCGTCAATGGCAACATCCAGGTGATCATCAAGGAGGAGCCGGACAACACTTTCATCCGCAATGGCCAAGATCTTTATTATAATCTACTTCTGGACCTTCCGACAGCTATCTTGGGAGGGAATGTGGATATTCCCACTGTCGGTGGTTCCAAAATATCACTTAAAATTGATTCCGGAACGCAGCCAGGCAGGCAGGTCCGGCTGAGAGGGAAGGGGCTGCCTGCAGTCCAGGGATATGGACATGGTATGGGAGACATCATTGTCAACATCAGTGTCTACATTCCCAAGACACTTACAAAAGATGAAAAACAGGCCGTGGAAGTATTCAGGAATAGTGACAATTTCAAGTCCTCCAATGTAGATAAGAAATCTGTTTTTGAACATATCAAGAATCTGTTCAGTTAATCAGGTCCCCGACGCAATTACGCCTGTCGCAGTTGCATCGGGGTGGTCTTTATATTATCCGTCATATCCAGTGAATGACCTGCAATTCATTCAGGGAGATGACTTAATGCAACAGCAGGTAAGCTGTTCTTATTTTTGAGCAATGGATTATCAGCAAACCGTAAAATATCTTTTCAACAGCACCCCTGTTTTTGAAAAAGTGGGTGCACCGGCATATAAAGCCGGACTGGAGAATTCTCTGGCCTTAGATCAGCATTTCAATCATCCCCATACGCATTTTCTTACTATCCACATCGCCGGGACCAACGGCAAAGGTTCATGCTCCCATACCCTGGCGGCCATCCTCCAGGCAGATGGATACAAAGTAGGACTGTACACCTCTCCTCATCTCGTAGACTTCCGCGAAAGAATCCGGGTCAACGGCCAGCCTGTCAGTGAGAAATATGTCGTAGACTTTGTAGAGCAGAACCGAGATTTCTTTGAACCCCTTCATCCCTCATTTTTTGAACTGACCACCGCGATGGCTTTCAAATACTTTGCCGACCAGAAAGTGGATATAGCCGTCATCGAAGTCGGACTGGGAGGACGGCTGGACTGTACCAATATCATTACTCCCATCCTGTCCATTATCACGAATATCAGTTTCGACCATACCCAATTCCTGGGTCATACCCTGGCAAAGATCGCAGGAGAAAAGGCAGGGATCATCAAAAATGGAATACCGGTGATTATCGGTGAGACGGTGCCTGAAACGCGGATTGTCTTCGAATCAAAAGCCCAGGAGATGCAAGCCCAGGATGTCTACGCAGAAGATATACCTGCAGTTCTATCCTCAAAGGCCTGCGCAGATGGCGGCAGGATCTATGAGACACGCTATTTTGGAAAGATCAAAGGCGAACTTGGCGGAATCTATCAAGACAAGAATGCCAATACCATTCTGACGGCGGCCATCCAACTCCTGAACAGGAATATAATCCGTAATGCTGACAGTGTATCAAAAGGGTTCGCACAAGTATGTGAAATGACCGGATTAAGGGGCCGCTGGGAGCGGTTGAGGAAAGAACCGCTCGTCATCTGTGACACAGGTCACAATGTGGGAGGATGGCAGTATCTCGGCAGGCAGATCGCATCACAACCCTGCAGACAGCGGCGGATCGTTTTCGGAATGGTGAATGACAAGGATATCAATACCGTCATGGGCATGTTACCCAAAGATGGGATATATTATTGGACGCAACCCAGTTGTGAACGGGCTTTTCCAGTATCGAAAGTCGTAGAGACCGCAAAGGCCCATGAACTCCAGGGAAGGGCTTTTTCCTCAGTAGGAGAAGCATACGAAAAAGCACTGGAAGAGGCCGGTAAAGAAGATTTTATCTTCGTGGGCGGATCCAGTTATGTAGTAGCAGATCTTCTTAAAGAAATTCCATTTCAAAAAGCATCATCAGTTCACTGATGATGACATTTTGATTACAAACTTCTGTCATTTTACTGACGAGTTTTTTTATAACAGGGAATTATTAAAGACTTTTAACTCTGAATCAAAGGATTTTCCATCAATATAATTTGCTGTTTCCGTGATTTTTTACTTACTTTGCATATATATTTGTAACTAAAAACTTAACGATATTATGAGCACAGCAGAAACGGAAAATATCTGCGGCCTGAAAAGAGGAAATTTTCAGGCCACGATTCACGGCAAAAAGACAGACCTCTTTATCTTGCAGAACAAGCAAGGCAATGAGGTGGCTTTCACGAATTACGGAGGTGCTCTGGTGGCAATCATGGTACCGGACAGGAATGGCAAATTAGGAAATGTCATTCAAGGCCACGATAACATAAACGATGTGATCCACTCTCCGGAACCTTTTCTGAGTACGTTGATCGGCCGCTATGGTAACCGTATCTGCAAGGGGAAATTCACCCTGCATGGCAAGGAATACCAACTGGCTGTCAACAATGGTCCCAATGCCCTGCACGGTGGCCCGACAGGGTTTCATTCCAGAGTATGGGATGTACAGAGGATCAGCGATCAGGCAGCCGTCCTGAAATACAACAGTTCTTATGGCGAGGAGGGCTTCAGAGGTGAACTGGACGTATGGGTAGCCTATACTTTTACGGATGACAATGAGCTCATCATCAAATATTTAGCCAAGACGAACAAGAAGACTATTATCAACCTCACCCATCATGGTTTCTATTCACTGGCAGGCATAGCCAATCCCACCCCTACCGTCGATCCTATCATCTGTCAGATCAATGCAGACTATTATCTCCCTATTGACGACACTTCCATCCCCACAGGGGAAATCAGGTTCGTCAAGGATACCCCCTTTGATTTCCGTACCCCAAAGCCGATAGGACAGGACATCAACGCAGAAGATGAACAAATTAAAAACGGTGCCGGATATGACCACTGCTATGTGCTCAACAAGAAGGAAGAAGGCGAACTGAGTTTCGCGGCCAAAGTCATAGAGCCGGTGAGCGGCAGGACCATGGAGGTCTATACGACAGAACCTGGTATGCAGTTTTATACAGATAATTGGGCAGATGGCTATAAAGGGCAGAATGGAGCGACATTCCCTCGACGCTCAGCCATCAGTTTTGAAGCCCAGCATTTCCCGGATACACCTAATCACCCCTATTTTCCATCTGTGGAATTGACTCCCGGAGAAGAGTATCATCAAAAAACCATCTATAAATTCGGTATAGAGAAGTAATCCACGAAGAATTAGTCTCCGTAATATTCATAAAAGAAGAAGAAGAAGATAATCAACAAAATCATAAATGGAAAATACGAATAAAAAACAAGGCAGCATCATTGCCATTATCACAATGATGTTCCTTTATGCCATGATTTCGTTTGTAACAAATCTGGCAGCTCCAATCGGGGTTATTTGGAAAAATGTATTCGAGGGCAGTAACATGATCGGAATGCTAGGGAACGCCATGAATTTCCTGGCCTATCTGTTTATGGGTATTCCCGCCGGAGCCATGCTTACTAAAATCGGTTACAAAAAAACCGCTCTCGTAGGTATTGCCCTCGGTTTCTTAGGAGTACTCATCCAATTTCTCAGTGGAGAATTCAATCCGGGTGTAACCGGATTCTGTGTTTATCTCTTGGGAGCATTCATCTCAGGTTTCAGTGTCTGTATGCTGAATACGGTAGTCAACCCCATGCTGAACCTTTTGGGTGGCGGAGGGAACCGTGGTAACCAGTTGAACATGATTGGTGGAACGCTGAACTCGCTGTCCGGCACGCTCACTCCTATGCTGGTAGGCTCGCTCATCGGCACCGTAACGGCAAACACCAAAATGGTCGATGTCAATCTGGTGATGTATATCGCCATGACCGTCTTTTTGGCTGCTTTCATCATTCTGGTCTTCATCCCCATTCAGGATCCGGAAATGGGAAAGACGAATGAACAGACCGTTTTTGAACACAGCCCGTGGAGTTTCCGTCATTTCGACCTGGGTATTATCGGAATCTTTGTTTATGTAGGAGTAGAGGTCGGTATCCCTGGTACCTTGAACTTCTATATCAGTGACACCTCAATGAAGGGCGGAGGAGGCGGACTTCTGAATGCTGCCGCCATCGGAGGTTTCATTGCCGGCACATACTGGTTTCTGATGCTGGTGGGACGCTTTCTGGCCAGTTTCATTGCCAGCAAGGTATCGAGCAAGCAACTGCTGACCATTACGACAATTTTCGGAATGATCTTTATCTGTCTGGCCATGATTCTGGGCAAGTCCTCTACCGTAAGTATGCCCGTATTCACAGGTTCGGCTTTCCAGATGGTTACAGTACCTATCTGTGCCTTGTTCCTGGTACTCTGCGGTCTGTGTACTTCAGTGATGTGGCCAAGTGTATTCAACCTGTCCACGGAAGGATTAGGCAAATACACCGCAAAAGCTTCCGGAATATTCATGATGATGGTAGTCGGTGGCGGTGTTCTTCCCCTGATCCAGAACTATATTGCAGACCATGTCAACTACATGATTTCCTATATTGTACCCTTCATCGCACTCGCCTATCTCTGCTTCTATGCTTTAATAGGCTCCAAGAATGTGAACAAGGACATCCCTATCGATTAAGATTGAAAGGCGTGACTTTCCGAAGTTACGCCTTTATTAACCACCATAAATATCTTATCACTCTTTAAAACATCTTTTATTATGGATATAGAAAAAGTAAGAACTCGTTTCCTCAAGCATTTTGACAATAAGACTGGAAATATTTATATGGCCCCGGGACGTATTAATCTCATCGGTGAACACACAGACTACAACGGAGGATTTGTCATGCCGGGTGCAGTAGATAAAGGTATTATGGCTGAGGTCCGCCCTAACGGCCTACAGACTGTAATTCTCTATTCCATTGATTTAAAAGACCGTGTGGAATTTAATATTGATGATCCTAAAGGACCACATGCTACATGGGCAAGATACATCTACGGCATCGTACGTGAGATGAAAGCACTTGGTGTTCCGGTCAAAGGGTTCAATGCAGCCTTCTACGGTGATGTGCCCTTGGGAGCAGGAATGTCATCCTCTGCTGCACTGGAGAGTTGCTTTGCCTGTGCACTGAATGATCTATTCGGCGACAACAAGGTATCCAAATGGGACATGGCTCTTGCCGGCCAGGCTACTGAACACAAATATATCGGCGTCAATTGCGGAATCATGGACCAGTTTGCATCTGTCTTCGGAAAGAAAGGCCAACTAATGCGCCTCGACTGCCGCAGCAGAGAATTTACTTACCTGCCTTTCGATCCTAAAGGTTATAAATTAGTTCTGCTCAATTCAAAGGTCAAGCACGAACTGAAAGGTTCTCCTTATAACGACCGCCGGAACAGTTGTGAGAATGTGGTCAAGCATATTGCTGCCAGGCATGCAGACCAGAAGATAGAAACACTCCGCGACTGCACATGGGATCAACTTGAAGAAGTACGCCAGGAAGTCGGAGAGGAAGATCATAAGCGGGCTCACTTCGTACTGGGAGAGAAAGACAGGGTTCTGTCCGTCAGTGAAGCTCTCCAAAAAGGAGATTATGAGACCGTGGGACAAAAAATGTTTGAAACGCATAACGGTCTGAGCAAGGAATATGAAGTATCATGCGAAGAACTCGATTTTCTCAATGATATTGCCAAAGCAAACGGCGTTACGGGAAGCCGTATCATGGGCGGCGGATTCGGTGGCTGCACTATCAATCTGGTCAAGGACGAGGTCTATGACCAGTTCATTGCTGATGCAAAGAAGAAATTCAGCGAGAAATACGGACATGAGCCGGAAATCATTCCTGTCGTAATCAGTGACGGTGCTCATAAGGTATG
>DHOX01000047.1:0-43624 GCA_002409785.1 Prevotella sp. UBA5379
ATATATGAAAATTATCAAATCATTTTCATTTTATCAAAAATAACAGTTTATTTCTCAATAATTACAGTTTTATATTGACTTGATTGTACTACCCGCCCCATTTTAGAAAGAAAAATGAAATAATTAGGTGAGCATTACACCCGTGGCAGAATTAGTTTAGGACATACTTAGAGTCCGCTGAATAATTATATTTAACATTTATTTCATTGATTATCAGCGGGATATATCATCCAAATGAAATGGATGTCACGGCATAGCAGTTTTTCTATACGGCGACAGGAATAGATGTTGTTCATATAGGCATATATGATGACCTTGAGCATCATCCTGGGGAGATAGGGACTGCGACCGGTTTCCTTGTAGAGATTCGGAATATTGTGCAGCTTCAGACCGTCTATGATCCCATTGATGATGCGGACCGGGGCATTCTCCGCAATATCCTCATCAATTCTTTGTGGAAAAAGAACCATTTGGTTGGGTGTCCAAGAAATAAAGTGCACCCTTGTCATAGTTATAAATTAGATGTCTAAAGGTACAAGAACTTATTAGACATAGCAAAGCCCTAGCTTAAGAAAGTCGGGGCTTTGTGATAAAAAAAGAGGATATATCAAAGTGATACACCCTCTTTATTTTCAATTCTTTCAAGTTAATACCAGAAAGAATTATTTACTTTAATCAAGATTTGCCAATTTGCTATCTGATCCAAGAACGTCTGTGATCTTATGCTCGTACATCTCAGTCATATATTCACGAGCCACGCCACAATACTTACGAGGATCAAAATACTCAGGATGCTTAGCCAGTGTCTCACGAACACCTGCCGTAAAGGCCAGACGAGAATCTGAGTCAATGTTAATCTTGCATACTGCACTCTTAGCAGCCTTACGGAGTTGCTCCTCAGGGATACCAACGGCATCAGGAAGATTACCACCATACTGGTTAATAATATCAACAAACTTCTGAGGAACAGAAGAAGAGCCATGAAGAACGATGGGGAAACCAGGGAGTTTCTTCTCAATCTCAGCAAGAATATCAAATGCCAATGGAGGAGGAATCAGGCGGCCTGTCTTCGGGTCACGAGTACACTGCTCAGGTTTGAACTTATAAGCTCCATGACTGGTTCCAATAGAAATAGCCAGGGAGTCAACACCTGAACGACCGGAAAAGTCGATCACTTCTTCAGGACGTGTATAGTGAGATTCTTCAGCAGAAACCTCATCTTCAACTCCTGCAAGAACGCCAAGCTCACCTTCTACAGTTACCCCATACTGATGAGCATAATCAACCACTTTCTTGGTTAATGCGATATTTTCCTCGTATGGAAGCGAAGAACCATCAATCATTACAGAAGAGAAACCATTGTCTACACAAGACTTGCAAAGTTCGAAACTGTCACCATGATCCAAGTGCAAAACAACTTCCGGATGGTTGCAACCCAATTCCTTAGCATAAGCTACGGCACCTGCACCCAGGTAACGAAGTAAAACGGGATCAGCATACTCACGGGCGCCCTTTGAAACCTGCAGGATCACCGGTGACTTCAAAGTAGCAGAAGCCTTGATGATAGCCTGAAGCTGCTCCAGGTTGTTAAAATTGAATGCCGGTACTGCCCAGCCACCATTCACGGCTCTTTTGAACATCTCACGGGTGTTGACCAAGCCTAATTTCTTATAATCTACGATAGCCATAATTTGATTATATTAAAAACATTAACTACTTTTCTTACTGTTGAAACCGAATGCAAATTTAACCTTTTCTTTTAGCCTGAGCAAATCAGGAACCATATTTTTTAGTCATACAAGGATAAAAAGGCCGTCTGAAGGTTTGAATACCAGTCATTTCCTTTTTCTTGTAACCCAGATCTTACAAAAGAGAATCATTCTCTTCTCCGCGCTCCTTCCCGTTTCGACCTGCTCAGGACCGTCAGTGCATAAAGCCAGACAATAATGAATCCTATCAACGGTACGATAAAAGGCAAGACGACATGGGTACGGTCAGCCAAAAGGCCGATCAACAGGAATCCGCATCCCCCGATAGGGGTCATCATCAATAAAGAAGACGCTGTCTTCGTCAATCCCCCAAGGCCTCTTAACGCAATGGAAAAAATGGTAGGAAACATGATGGCCTCAAAGAAATAATTCAAGATCAGGAAGAAGAGAGAGAGTTTACCAATCTTACAAAGGGTCATGATCAATATCATATCCAGCACCGTAACCGTCGCACATACCAACAGCCATTTCTCTGCTGACATCATACGCATGATCCAGCTTCCGAAAAATCTTCCGACCATAAACAGGGCCAAAGCTCCGGTCAGGACCAGAGAAGCCGTCCGGTCAGTCATCCAGTCCATTCCTGTCGTGAAATTAATGAAATAACTATTAATGGAGATTTCCGCAAATTCGTATGCCAGCAAAGCCAGAAGGCCGAACACGAAAATACGATGTTCCTTCAATAAACTCCTATAAGGGTGTCCCTTCTCCTCATCAGTAGTATCATATTTTATTTCCGGCAGAGAAACATGGGAGAAAATAATTGCGATAACCAAGACAACAGCTCCAAGGATGGCATACGGGATCCAGATATGATGCCCCTCCTCATAACCACTGAAAAGGAATTGTCCGACGCACAGCGTTGCCATCATGCTTCCCAATCCATTGAAAGACTGAGAGAGGACCAACCTGCTGGCTGACGTCTCCTTCGGGCCTAGTTCGGTAGCATACGGATTTGAGGCCGTTTCCAGAAAGACCAGACCACAACCGATGATAAAGAGACAGAACAGAAAAGCGTAGAAAGAACCGTTGAGCGCGCTTGGAATAAACAGGAATGCACCTACGGCAAAGAGGATCAGCCCGAAGATCACACCACGACGATAACCATATTTCGTGATAAATTTTCCAGCGGGAATAGCCAGCAGGAAATAGCCTAAAAAGGTCATTACCTGTATCAGAGAAGACCTGGTAATAGAAATACAAAGTGTGTTCTGGAAGTGTTTGTTCAAGACATCCAAGATAGCCCTTGAGAACCCGATCAAGAAGAACAGGACTGTGATCAAGACAAAAGGCAGAGCATACTTCTTGTCCGTTAATGCCGGTTTTTTATTACTCATTATTTAGATTTTATTACTTACGATATACCCCATATAACACCCTGCCTCTCCTTGAGGTGGAAAGCTCGCCCATACAGACCAAAATGACAAGCCCACGGACAGATCAAAACCACCCGGACGATAAGGTGATCACTGATACAATCCGGTTGTCCCTTCAAAAGAAATCGCTAAACAATGCAAAGATAGTAAAAATCCCGCTGTCTCGTTTAGGAAAAAGCATAAAAAAAGGTGTACCACCGTACACCAAATTTATAACCTTAAATCTAATACCATGAAAAACACAGTCACAAAGATATTAAAGAAAACACCATTCCCCAAATTCTGAGGTTTAAAAGAGTGATATTTATACTTATTTTAATGATGCAACTTACATATTAACGCATTTTCGATCTTCCCAGGCTTTTACGTCATAAATCTTTCAGAATCTGCTTCAGCAGATAAGTAGCGTTCTGATTTCTGGCAACACCCGGGGTAATCCGATAAGAATACGTAATATCCGTACCCAGTTTGATCTCAAAACAAACATTCCGGAATGTCTCCGGATACTCATTTGCGAGTTTGGAAAGTTCCAGATCATGTGTAGCGATGACACCGCTGACATTCATCCTAGAGATCGCTTGCAAGAACAATTTAGAACCATTCAACTTATCCAGAGAATTCGTGCCCTTCAGTATTTCATCCAAAAGAATCAAGGTAGGTTCTTCAGAACTTTTGCAATATGAGATCAATTGCTGTAATCTCAACAACTCAGCATTGAAAAATGATATGCCATGTGTCAGGTCATCTGATGTTCGCATGCTGGAAAAGAGCCTGAACCGGGATAATTTCAGAGACGAAGCAAACACGGGCATTGCGTTAAAGGCCAAGATAACATTGATACCAATCGTACGAAGGAATGTGCTCTTCCCAGCCATATTCGCACCAGTCACCAGTACAAACTCATGACTTTTCAGATCAAAATCATTCCGGATAGCGCTGGTGCCCAGAAAAGGATGATATAAACCATGAGCTTCAAAGTAAAAGTCGTCTGAATCAACAACTTCTGCAGCAGTACCTTCCGGATGATTAAACCAGACGGTGGCCATTGACACCAAAGCATCCATTTCGCTGACGGCATCCACCCATTCTCGCATCCGGTCAGCATAAAGATGCTGCCAGACTGCGAATTTCCGGATCAGTTGGAAATCACTCAGGAAGAGGAGATCAAAAAGGAGCAGCCCGATCAAGTTAGCCCGGCTTGCCAGGTTCGTCAGCACCTGATGAAGAATTTTAAAAGCCTCTACAGAGTCTTTCAGCCGAGACTGAATCTGCCGGTTTTTCACAGAATGAAAATCAGCTTTAGTAATTAGCTCTACCAGATCGGCATAGCCCACTGACATTTCCCCAAGATTGTCAGCAATCTTTTCTATCTCCTTAAGACTTCTGCTACACAACGAGAAAACAAACACAAGTTGAATAATCCCCCACCATACAGGAACGAGCCAGGGGATGACTGCGAAGACAGAAAGAAATACAGAAAGTAAAAAACCTACAGGAAGCAAAAAGCCACAGACCTTCCCCAAACCGCTGGTAAAGAAGGAAGGAATTGAAAAAGTTGAAAGTTGTTGTATTGCTTCCATCATTTTCCCGGTATCAATGACTTTACCTTGCAAGATTCTTTGCGCCTTAAACCGGGTCAGAAAAGATTCCTGATGAGACAGTTCCAGCAACGCCTCCGGCCGGTTATCATCCCATTTCAAATGGGCCAGGGAACGTGCCAGGGAATTACTTCCACCAAGGGTTACCGTCCGGGCTATGCGGTTGAAAAGAGAGCTCTTTCCAAAGACATCTAAATCAAAAGAATATTCATGATGAGTATTAACATATTCTTCCCCCTCAGGAAAATGAGAATAATCTCCAGAAAGTGATAAGGCCTCACACTGGAAAGCTTCCATACAAGCCTGCAAAACGGCAACTTGTCTGCTATTCCGCTGATCAAGATGTGAGAGCACTACCCAAAGAAGAAGGGAGATGATCAGAAGAACAGGCATCCAGGCCTTTACTGTCCAGGCAATCATAAAGACAACAGCAGCTATCATTCCCAAAGCACAGAGAATTTCTGCAATAATCCACCATTTATTCCAACGTTTAAGCGCATTGACCTGTACTTCCAGTCCATCTGACTGATTTCTATAATACTGACCTACTTCCATCGTCATTCAATTTTCTAAAGTTTTCTTCCCTCTCACAAGCGGCATAAATGCCCGTAGGAAAAGAATCATGTAACTATATAATCTGCAAAGATACCTATCTTTGGATATTGATGCAAAATAAGAGTCTTAATATTCCGTAAAGATCCAATCTTATGCAATACCTATCCCAAAAAGAGGCACTACGTTATCCCAAAACAGACCAAGGATGCCCAACAGGAACCTTTTCAAGAATTTCAGCAAGACCAACTGACAATTTTCGAACTGTTTATTTGCAATTATCAACAAAAAGTATTATCTTTGCATAAACAACAATTATCTGGAGGTTCACTTAGCTGCACTTTTATCTGATTAGTCAAGTGCGAACCACCGGGCCCGAATCACGGATTTTAACTAAAAAACAAATATTATCAGTTTAAAGAACGCATCCATCAATATCCATCTGCGGATGATCCTGTCCGCCCTGTTTGTCATTTTTATTGTCTTCCCACTGCCAGCCCAGCAGCGAGGGAAAGCTTCATTTTACTCCAAGCATTCTACGGGCACGAGAACCGCCAGCGGGGAAAGGCTTCACCGTGATTCTTTAGTATGTGCACATCGATTTTACCCCTTTGGAACAAGACTCAAAGTCACCAATCTGAATAATGGCAGATCAGTTATCGTACGTGTAATCGACAGAGGTCCGTACGGTCATGGAAGAATCATTGATCTAAGCTGGGCAGCTGCCAAGCAGATCGGCATGATCGGAAGAGGCGTTGCGACCGTAAGAGTCGAAGTTGTACAAAACCCCGTTCCTTTTCGTTCAGCTGATGATCTTAATTTGCCGGATATGGACTTTGAAGTAGCTGAAGACGGATATAGTTTTATTGAACATTGGAAAAAGGCTAAGACCATTACTGAAGAAGAGAAGAAGGCACAAAGAAAATCCGAAGAACGGCATCTCCGTCCCAAAGGACTCTCTACAAAACATGCCACAAAGGAAAAGGCAGTCAACAAGTCTGAAAAGAATCAGGACCTTCAGAAAAAAGACAGTAAGAAAGATGATTTGTACAAAAAAAGCGAAGATTTACCTCGTAAAGAAACACCCAATCGTTGGGGGAACGTCTTTGAGAAACTGAAAAACTGGGGTAACCACCTTCTGAAGTAGAAATATCCGATCGTGCTCAGCTCAAAAGAAAACGGGGAAAGAGTCCCCTTCCACCAACCAGCATGAAACACTATAATCATCCTTCCAAGCAGAGAAGAAGGCCTTCTGATTTTTCCGATTACGCTATTTTTTCAAGACCCACTTTCACAAGAGCATCCTGAAAGCATATCCCTCCAGAATGCTCTTTAAGATCATTTATTCTCCTCTTGAGGAATATCCAGAATGCGACCACTGATATGCACGCGTGGGCACATCAAATTCACTCACCTTGGAGACGGTACGATTCCCCTGTACTGCACTCACGCAAAAACGGGCGTTTCCATTCCTCAGTCCTCCGTCAGCCTTTACGACAGCAGTATAGCGAATGCCACGTCCTGCATCGATTTTCTCTACATGAATACTGGGAGAAACATAAATATGTCTGTTTCCATCAGCCTCTACAACCATAGGAACAACATCCATCATAGCGTGATCACTCATATTATAAATCTCAAAAGTAATCTTACAAACCTCGTTACGACTCAGTTGGTTATCCCCGTCAGAATCCACAAAACGGGCATTTCGAATCTCCAGATCAGGATTATAAACATAACCACTGGCATTAGTATTCGTTCTACCCTCTGAGAAGGAAGGGCTCACAGCTTCCGGAGCATCAGTTCGATTGTCCCTTGTCCCTTGACCATTGACATCATAGATACGATCATCACCACTATTTGAAGAATTAAAACCGCTCTCATCAGAACCCACCTGAGCATAATTCTGTCCCTCATCCTGCTGACGATCCTGAGAAATATTCTGATCGCCCTGATAACCATAAGAATCATCAGAATAGTCACCAGAACCATACCGGTCAGGGACATTCCCTTGATGATGAATCTGCGTCCTATCAGACTGTCGCTGCTGGTCCTGCTGAGCGCCAATAGCTCCCCCAATCACAGCACCGCCGGCCATACCGACAATTGTGCCCACATCTGATCCGTTCCATCCACCAGCCAGATCGCCAATAGACGAACCCACTACTGCTCCTATCCCGCTGCCTATGTAGGCTCCCTGGCCTTCATAAGTACCGCAACTACCCTGCATCAGTGCCGCGCATGTTGCACATAAGATAAAATTCGTTTTCATCATCTTATTCTCTAAGTCACGTAAGCAAAGATAGTGAAATGTTTGCAATTCCACAAGACTTTTTTCCCTATTTAGAGGTAGGAAAATCCCTAAAGAGATTAAATTTTCTTAAAACGTAATTTGAAAATGCTCTAAAAGAATAAACCAACCATTAAACTGGCATCTTCCGCCTGTCTTATGATCAGCATACATCCAGCCACGACACAACTTTAAAGATTGTACTTGCTGTACAACCCCAAAAAGAAACCAAAAGTCCAGATTTTACCAATCCGGACTTTTGGAATATACCTCAATGATTTACTTTCTTTAATTTAATCAAAAATTTTCATTGTTCATCCTTTTGAGTTCTCCTGCTATTCTCCTACTTTATTGTCTTGACATGAACCTCTGCTTTTCATATTCATCAGGAGGATTACAAAAGCACATACCCCTATCCCTATAGTAACATATATCCGAAGACTCCATGGCCACTATTTGAATATATTCATTTTCTCATTATAGATAGGGCTTTTCACACTAAGAAAATTCAAAACACTGTGGAACACATTCCACTGAGTCAGATTCCGTTCCGGTTTTAGTTGTCTGGAACCGTCCGATACCCACACGATAAAAGGAATTTCATATTGTTCCTTAGGAGCAATACTTAAAGGTAGCCCATGCATATACAAGTTTTTTTCTCCTAATGATTCTCCGTGATCTGACACAAATATCATAGCACAGTCATAGCCTTTCAACTGTTTTAAGATTCCAATTATGCTATGTAAGATATAATCTGTATAAACAATCGTATTATCATAAGCATTGACAAGTTGCGCACGAGGACAATCCCCTAATTCAACACTATGGCAAACCGGTTTGAAAACTTCAAACTGTGGCGGGTATTTTGTACTGTAGGTCGGGCCATGACTCGTACTGGTATGCAATACAATAAATATTTTATTTTTTTTACTGGCTAATATCTCTTTCTTCAGTCCTGTCAATAACACTTCATCATAATGACAGTTATAATGACAATTCTTATTACTCTTACATTCAGAAATTAGTTCACCCTTTGTCTCATAATGCTTGATATGTACCGGAGGTTCTCCCCAGTTAGTCGTCCGCCAATAGACATCAACATTATTTCTATACAGATAATTCGGTAATATCTCATATAAATCACGAGTGTTTTTGTATTCCAATATACATTTTACGCCCGCAGTTGTATAAGTACCCCCGGAAGTTGCCTTAAACCAATGAAGGTTTGGTGTTTTAGACAGCAACGGATTAGTATTTCTTTTATATCCATATAACGAAAAGTCAGCACGTCTTGCCGATTCTCCAATAACCAATATCACAACCGCTTTCTTATTGTTTTCTATTGTAGCATTAGGCAATAAAATCTCTTTTCTATTTTTCTGGTGTTTATGAATATAGAAAAGTGAAGTATTTACGGTATATGACCAGGGCATAGCAAGGCCTCCCAGCTGTTTTGAATGTTTGTCAACCCAAAGCCAGTTACTAGCATTGGCAAAAGATAAAATGAGTAGAAACAACAAGGAAAGAGACGAGATTGTAAAAAACCTTTTTGGTTTTTCCTTAGTTATTTCTGACCTGATAACCCACACAGCGGGTGCTACGCCGAATATCAAGACATATAAAAACATTCTGATAGAAAAGAAACTACTCGCTTCTGAATAATGGGTATCAAACACATTCCCCATCATGCTTTCATCAATGATGACACTGTAAGTATTGATAAAATAAACACATACCGCATTGATGACAAAAGTGATTGCCAATAGCCATTTCCCTACAATTCTTGACAGGAAAAGGAACAAATAAAAAGTAAAAAAGTTGGCCACTAGCATAATGATGACCAAACTTATAATGATAATAATACCATTAAGGCTTTTATCATCGACATTGTGGAAGACAAATGCGAAAAAGGGATAATGATATAAAAGGAAATTGATAATACTGGCAATAACACAGAACCAGACCAAACTTAAATTATTTTTCAACTTGAACATTTCGTAATATTATTTAAAGAAAAACATAAAAATCCAGCAACATTAATTGAAATAATTAATTACATCGGCATGAAAGGAAACATTAGCTTGATCTGAACCGATCTCTATGTCTTTCACAAAGTTCACCAGAATTTTCATCTTCAGGTGCCCTGCTCTCCCCGGCCTCTGACCTTCCTTTGGAAATTTCGGAAGCCTCACCTTCCACCATAGCCATTACCCCTGGCAACCTTTGGTTGCCTAAACCTCGCTTACAACATCCGTCTTCATGATCATCTTTTCGCTCGTCATTACAAGTAAAAGGCGCCAGTTTTTTCCTCAATAAGAATTCTATCCCAAAACCATATTTGATAAGGCAGAAATTGCTTTTTGACACACACACATAACCACCTATACCACCTAAAACAGAGCCAACAAGAATGTCTCCGACAAAATGTTGTCCAAGGTATATCCTGGAATAGCCCACAAAGCAGGCAAGAAAAAAGCAAAGGAGGCCTATCCATCTTTTTCTGCGCACAGAAAGGACTATAACAGACGCAACGGAAAACGCTGACGTGGTATGTCCTGACGGAAATCCATGGCTTCTATTCAGATGTATCCCAACCACTCCCAATACCGCCCGTGGATCTGAGAAACAGGATACAGGCCTGGGTTCATTAAAAATACGTTTTAACAGGACACAAACTATTCCGGACAAACAAAAGCTTGCTAATATAGTCCAAGCTATTTTACGACGCTTCAAAATGGCCAATATTACAACCACCAACAGCACAAATAGTCCATTCCCCATATAAGTGGCAAACTTGCTTACCTGATCAAGGAAAGATGACCTAAAATGATTGATAATAAGAAATGCCTCTTCTTTCGTATAGAGGCTCATCATTGCAGCGAGTGCAAAAATCCAAATTGCATAACACCAAAAGAAAAGCGCATGCGCATTATCTTTTACATCCAAATGTTTCATTACATTTATTCTATATAAAATGAAGAACAATTGGGTGCAGGCGCAGTAATACCCTATTTGCCCAATTTAGATACAGCCTTTAATTCGCCTGTAAAGTTAATCGGACATTTTGTAGTAATTCTATGTTAATCCGTTCGAAAAGGATTTTAAAGAAAATGTAATAGCTTTTTAACATAAAAGTCACTCACCAGTAACCATGAAGCTATATTTTCTTACTTTTTATTACTTATAAATATTATTATGCATAAAAGACAAAAGAGAATCTAACTCTTAATAAGGATACATGATTTTTCGGTCCACGTCATATTGTTGTTTTTTTAACGATAAGAATCATAGTCACTGATTCTCACGACGATAGTCAATGGTGAGCGAAATGGTGCATTTTGCTCCTCCATGACAATATCTCCCGGAATCAGGCGTCAAGGTCAGTGATTTTAAGGCCTTAAAATGACATATATACTGTAAAAAACAACAATATGATTTGAGTTACTTCATTCCTAAAACATAATAAGATGGTTAAAAAGCCCAACTTTATAAAATGATCCGATTTTTCAGCATACACCTAAAAATAAAATCAAAAAGTCCGGATCAATCATAATCCGGACTTTTTGAAATACTTGTCACTGATTTACTTTTCTAAAGTATAATCAAGAATTTCTATTACTCAGCCTTAAGAGTTTCTTTTGCATCCTCAGGCTTGGTTTCTTCTGCCTTAGTATCCTTTACCTTAACAGGATCCTTGGTTTCCTTAACCTTGGTCTCAGCTTCTTTTTCCGTCTTCTGAACATTTTCCTTTTCAGGAGTTTCTGCGGTCTCTTCAGCTGATGTCACATTTTCACTCTTCTTATTACGGCCACGGCGGGTACGCTTTGCTCCCGTCTTAGGAGTCTTAGCCATATTATCGTCAAAATCTACGAGCTCAATAAAAGCCCGATCAGCGCCATCACCGAGACGTGAGCCTAATTTGATGACACGAGTATAGCCCCCCGGGCGATTAGCAATCTTAGGAGCGACGGCACCAAAAAGTTCCTTAATGGCTTCCTTGTTCTGAAGATAGCGAAAGACGACACGACGAGAAGATGTCGTATCATTCTTAGAACGAGTAACCAAAGGTTCTACATATTTTTTCAGGGCCTTTGCCTTAGCTACAGTCGTAGTGATTCTTTTGTGCATAATCAGGGATACTGACATATTAGCCAGCATAGATGCCCGATGTGATGCAGTACGACTGAGATGGTTGAATTTTTTGTTATGTCTCATTTTGTTTTTTATTTGGACTTGTATTTGAATAGATTTCTGCTCACGCAAGCCTTATCCTATTCTTATTCCTTGTCCAGTTTATACTTTGAAATATCAGTTCCAAACGATAGATTCAGACTCTCGAGCAAATCATCAAGCTCTGAAAGCGATTTCTTACCGAAATTACGGAACTTCAAAAGATCAGTCTTGTTATATTGTACCAAATCACCCAAAGTTTCCACGTTAGCGGCCTTCAGGCAATTGAGTGCACGAACACTCAGATTCAAGTCCACGAGCCGAGTCTTAAGCAACTGGCGCATATGGAGCACTTCTTCATCAAACTCCTGGTTATTATCCTTATCAGGGTTTTCCAGTGTTATCTTCTCATCCGAGAACAACATGAAATGATAGATAAGGATTTTTGCAGCCTCTTTCAAAGCATCTTTAGGGCTGATGGAACCATCCGTAGTAACTTCAATTACCAGTTTGTCATAATCCGTCTTTTGTTCGACACGATAAGGCTCAACAGAATATTTCACATTACGGATAGGCGTGTAAATAGAATCTATTGGAAGCACATTGACATCCGTGCAGAATTGCCTGTTCTCCTCTGAAGGAACATAGCCACGTCCCTTGTTAATGGTAAGATCAATCTGCATTGAAGCTTTAGGGTCTAAATGGCAAATCACCAAATCAGGGTTTAACACTTCAAATCCAGTCAGGTACTTACCAATATCACCTGCTTTGAATTCAGTGGAATTCTCTACGGTGATACTAACTTTCTCGTTCTCGAATTCTTCTACTACTTGCTTGAACCGAACTTGCTTAAGATTCAAGATAATGTTGGTGACATCTTCCTTTACACCAGGTACAGTTGAAAATTCATGCTCAACACCACCTATACGGACTGTGTTGATAGCATAACCTTCAAGTGATGAAAGGAGCATGCGGCGAAGAGCGTTACCAATAGTAACACCAAAGCCAGGCTCGAGAGGGCGGAATTCGAACTTTCCGTAGTGGTCGTTAGCCTCCAGCATTACGACTTTATCAGGTTTTTGAAATGCTAATATCGCCATTAATTTAATGATTTTTATTATTTAGAGTACAACTCAACGATTAACTGTTCCTTGATATTCTCAGGAATATCAGCACGGTCCGGCTTATGAAGATACTTACCGCTCTTCGTATTTTCATCCCATTCAAGCCAAGGATATTTGCTATGGTTGAAACCAGCCAGAGCAGCTTCAATGACTTCAAGAGATTTAGCCTTGACACGAACGCCGACCACCTGACCGGGTTTTACGGAATAAGAAGGAATATTAACGACCTGACCATCAACAACGATGTGACGGTGACCTACCAACTGACGAGCGGCAGCACGTGTGGGAGCGATGCCCAAACGGAACACGATATTATCCAGACGACTCTCAAGATTCTGGAGAAGAACCTCACCAGTAATTCCAGGAGCTTTCTGGGCCTTATCGAACATATTGCGGAACTGACGTTCCAGCACGCCATAAGTATACTTAGCCTTCTGCTTTTCAGCAAGCTGTGCACCATACTCTGACTGCTTACGACGGCGGTCGTTGCCATGCTGCCCAGGAGGGAAATTTCTCTTGGATAGCACTTTATCAGCACCAAAGATTGGTTCACCAAAACGGCGTGCAATTCTAGATTTAGGACCTATGTATCTTGCCATAATGAAATAAATTCTTTTAAAAATTGATGTTCAGATGAAATTATACACGACGACGCTTCGGAGGACGACAGCCATTATGTGGTAATGGAGTCACATCCACGATTTCAGTGACCTCGATGCCAGCGCCATGCACGGCACGGATAGCAGACTCACGCCCGTTGCCCGGTCCTTTGACGTATGCTTTCACCTTGCGCAGACCAAGTTCATAAGCGACTTTAGCACAATCCTCAGCTGCCATCTGCGCAGCATACGGAGTATTCTTTTTAGAACCGCGGAAGCCCATCTTGCCTGCGGATGACCAGGAAATAGTCTGGCCCTCGTTATTTGCAAGAGATACAATAATATTATTGAAAGAACTGTGTATATGCAGTTGACCAATTGCATCAACCCTTACATTTCTTTTCTTAGATGTTGCTTTTGTCTTTGCCATGATTATTGAATTTATAGCATGAAATCCTTGTCCGCCTTGAACAAGTCAAGAGCAGACTCAAGAAATCAACTAAATTTTACTTAGTCGCCTTCTTCTTATTAGCAACAGTCTTCTTTTTCCCCTTACGGGTACGAGCATTATTCTTAGTACTCTGACCGCGAACAGGAAGACCATTACGATGCCTGACGCCACGATAGCAACCTATATCCATGAGGCGCTTGATGTTCATTTGGATCTCAGAACGGAGATCACCTTCTACTTTATATCCAGCGCCGATAATTTCACGGATTTTGGCTGCCTGATCATCAGTCCAATCACTGACCTTCAGGTCACGGTTAACACCGGCCGCATCCAATATCTTTGCTGAACTACTTCGACCTATACCAAAAATATAAGTCAATGCGATTTCGCCACGCTTATTCTGGGGCAAATCTACTCCAACAATTCTTATTGCCATTTGTTATTGATAAAAAAATAATAGTTACATACTCGCGAAAGAGTGTGCAAAGATACAACAAAATTCATTGTCAATGTACACCTTTACGAATTTTTAACATTACCCCTGACGCATTTTGAACTTAGGGTTCTTCTTGTTGATTACGAATAAACGTCCTTTACGACGCACAATCTTGCACTCAGGAGTACGTTTCTTTATTGATGTTCTAGTCTTCATATCTTTGAAATCTTTTATTTATATCTAAAAACAATTCTTCCCTTTGTCAAGTCGTATGGACTCATTTCCACTTTGACCTTATCTCCAGGTAAAATCTTGATGTAATGCATACGCATTTTCCCTGAAATATGAGCTATGATCTGAACTCCATTTTCAAGTTCTACACGAAACATTGCATTGGATAAACTTTCGACGATCGTTCCGTCTTGTTCTATAGCTGGCTGCTTTGCCATAATTACTTATTAACTCCTTATAAATATTAAATACTCTTTGACCGTTAACACTCTGCGGACCAAACTCGGCGAACGACTTACAGGATCACTCACCGACTGATTTGTTCGATACCGTCAAATGTAGATAAAATCTCAGCTCTTCCCCTGCGAATAGCAATAGTATGTTCAAAGTGAGCAGCGATCTGATGATCTGCCGTGGCAAGGCCCCACTTATCAGGGAGCAGCCACAATTTGCGTTCACCCATTGTAACCATGGGTTCTATAGCAATACACATACCTGCTTTCAGAAGCAAGCCTTCACCCTGTCGTCCATAATTAGGAACCGGGGGATCCTCGTGCATCAGCCTTCCTATCCCATGACCCGTTAACTCTCTGAACACCGAATAACCCTCAGCCTCGCAGCACTGTTGTACCGAAAAACCAATGTCACCGACATGGTTTCCTGCCACTGCCTGCTCAATCCCTTTATAGAGTGCCGCTTTTGTAGTTCCCAAGAGTTTTTGAACTTCCGGATCTACTTCGCCGACACAAAAGGTATAACAACTGTCACCATTATAGCCATTCAGCAATGCGCCGCAATCGACAGAAATGACATCACCATCCTTTAAGACAGTCTTTTCACTCGGTATGCCATGCACGACAACATCATTGACCGATGTACAAACAGAACCAGGGAAAGGCACATCCACGCCAAAAGGATTAGGAACACCTTTGAAGGTAGGTTCTGCGCCATGATCACGAATAAACTCAGCAGCAATCTTATCAAGTTGAATCGTCGTGACCCCAGGTTTAATATGTCTGCCCACTTCCGTGAGCGTAGCACCGACCAGATGATTAGCCTCACGCATGAGTCGGATTTCATCCTCGGTCTTCAGAAATATTTTCATTTCTAAAGATCAATAGGCAGAGAGTCCTGCATGACGAGTATGACCCGAGCTCAGCAAGCCGTCATAATGTCTCATCAGCAAATAGCTCTCAATCTGCTGTAAGGTATCAATTACGACACCCACAAGAATCAGAAGAGATGTCCCCCCAAAGAACTGAGAGAAAGACTCCTGAACATTCAACAGACCTGCCAGCGCCGGCATGATAGCGATAAAGGCGATGAACAAGGAACCAGGGAAGGTAATACGAGACATCACAGTATCTATATACTCCGCGGTATCCTTACCCGGCTTGACACCAGGAATAAACCCATTATTACGCTTAAGGTCATCAGCCATCTGCGTCGGGTTTAAAGTGATTGCTGTATAAAAATATGTGAATGCGATCACCAAGATCACATAGACGATGTTATAAAGCAGACTCCGCGTGTTCATGAGATCCTGAACCCACCAGGCCGAATTTGCCGTATTATAGCGTACAATAGCCAACGGAATAAACATCAGTGCCTGTGCAAAGATGATCGGCATCACATTGGCAGCGAACAACTTCAAAGGAATATACTGACGAGCTCCACCATACTGCTTGTTGCCTACTACTCTCCGGGCATACTGCACAGGGACTTTACGAGTACCCTCAACCAGGACAATAGAAGCGCAGACCACCGCATAAAGGATAACGATCTCAACGATGAACATGATCAATCCTCCCCCGGTAATCGCCTGCAGGCGAGAAGCCACTTCCTGAATGAAAGCCTGGGGCAACCGAGCAATAATTCCGATCATAATGATCAAAGAAATACCATTACCCACGCCCTTATCTGTAATACGTTCTCCCAACCAAAGGATAAACATACTGCCGGCAGCAAGGATGATCGTTGCAGGAACCATAAAGACTGTCCAACTGACCCCCGTAGCAAGAGCCTGAGAAGCCTGCATCTTAAGGTTAATCAGATAAGACGGAGCCTGAAAAAGCAGAATTGCTATGGTCAGCCACCTTGTATACCAATCAATTTTCTTACGGCCACTCTCACCCTCACGCTGCATTTTCTGGAAATAAGGAACAGCAACAGCAAGGAGTTGCATGACGATTGAGGCAGAAATATAAGGCATTATCCCCAATGCGAAGATAGACGCATTGGAAAAAGCACCTCCAGAGAACATATCAAGCAAAGACATCAGTCCACCTGCGGTCTGTGACTGTAAATGTGCCAACTGCCCGGGATCAATACCAGGAAGAACGACAAATGACCCAAAACGGTATATAGCCACAAACAGGAGGGTGATGAGGAGCCGCTGACGCAGATCCTCAACCTTCCAACAGTTCTTTAGTGTCTCAATTAACTTTTTCATTCACTTAGATTATTGTTGCCTTACCACCTAATGTCGTAATGGCCTGTTCGGCTGATTTAGAAAAAGCATTTGCCTCTACATCAACCTTAGACTTCAATTCGCCATCACCCAAAACCTTGATAAGCTTGTTTCCATCAAAAAGTCCAGCCTCTTTCATTTCCTTCAAGCCGATCTTGGTATAGTTCTTCGCCTCTACGAGTTTCTGAAGAGAAGACAGATTAACGGCGAGGTATTCTTTATGGTTGATATTTTTAAAACCAGCTTTAGGAACACGACGCTGCAATGGCATCTGGCCACCTTCAAATCCGATCTTTCTTTTATAACCAGAACGCGATTTGGCTCCTTTGGATCCACGGGTAGAAGTACCACCTAAGCCAGAACCTGAACCGCGTCCAAGACGGCGACGTGAATGTGTAGAACCAACTGCTGGTTTCAAATTATGTAATCTAATCATTGCGTCAAATTTTAAGAATTCGTTATTTAATAATCTCAATCAGGTGATGAACCTTACGGATCATACCACTATTTCCAGGATTGTCCTCAACCTCGACTACCTGGCCGATCTTATGGAGCCCAAGATAGATAAGGGTATTCTTCTGATCAACAGGAGCACCAACTCTACTCTTGATTTGCTTGATTTTTATAGTTGCCATTTTCTAATTCCCCCCAAATTAACCATTAAATACTTTTTCCATACTTATTCCACGCTGACCAGCAACCTGATAAGGATCACGCATTTTGGAAAGAGCGAGGATCGTAGCTTTGACCAGGTTATGTGCATTGGAAGAACCTTTGGACTTAGCAATCACATCCGTAATACCTGCACTCTCCAGGACAGCACGCATAGCACCTCCAGCTTTCAGCCCTGTACCGGCAGCAGCTGGCTTCAGCAGGACTTTGGCACCCTCATAAGAAACTTCCATTTCGTGAGGGATAGTACCTTTGAGAACCGGTACTTTCATCAAGCTTTTTTTAGCAGCTTCAGTACCTTTAGCTATTGCAGCCGTAACTTCTCCGGCTTTACCCAGGCCATAACCGAGAACACCCTTGCCATCACCTACAACGACGATAGCAGCGAAAGTAAAGGTACGACCACCTTTAGTAACTTTAGTTACACGGTTAATAGCAACCAGACGATCTTTCAATTCGACGTCACTATTTGCTTTTACTCTATTCATTGCCATAATCGATTAAAATTTAAGGCCACCCTCACGAGCTGCGTCAGCAAGTGCCTGGACACGGCCATGATAGAGATAACCATTACGGTCAAAAACTATAGATACTACTCCGGCAGCCTTTGCCTTCTCAGCAACAAGAGCACCGACTTTCTTAGCCTGCTCCAGTTTAGGAAGTTTTTCCATTCCTAAAGAAGAGGCATAAGCGAGAGTATTTCCCGTCAAATCATTGATTAACTGAGCATAGATTTGCTTATTAGAACGGAATACACTCAGGCGTGGACGCTCAGCAGTTCCCTTCACGTGTTTACGAATGCGGAACTTTATTTTAATTCGTCTTTCAACTTTTTTTGTTGTCATTGTCGTAAAAAATTAAAATTACTTAGCAGCAGCAGTCTTACCAGACTTTCTGCGGATGACCTCTCCTTTAAAGAGAATACCTTTTCCTTTATAAGGTTCAGGCATACGGAAAGAACGAATTTTTGCACAGATGAGTCCGAGCAAAGCCTTATCACAAGACTCCAATGTTATCATCGGGTTCTGATTCCTTTCAGCCTTCGTCTCAACCTTCACCTCTTTAGGAAGTTGCATATAAATGGGGTGTGTATAACCCAAGGTGAGTTCGATAATATTCCCCTGATTCGTCACACGGTAACCGACACCAACGAGCTCCATTGTTTTAGAATAGCCCTCGCTTACCCCAATGACCATATTATTCACCAGAGAGCGGTAAAGGCCATGGAATGCCTGTTTCTGCTTACTATCAACAAGGCTCTTCTCATCGACAGCAAACGTTACCGCACCATCGGCCAGAGCCACCTTGATAGAAGGATCTATCTTTTGAGAAAGTTCACCTTTTGGTCCCTTGACTGAAAGGATTCCTGTCTTTTTATCAAAATTTACAGTTACACCTGCCGGAATATTAACTGGTAATTTCCCTATTCTTGACATATCAAATCCTCCAATTAATATATGAAACAAAGAACTTCACCGCCAATTTTCTGTTCAGCAGCCTCTTTGTTAGTCATTACACCTTTAGACGTAGATAGAATTGCAATACCCAGTCCGTTAATTACTCTCGGCATATCTTTGTAACCCGTATACTGACGAAGTCCAGGAGTGGACACGCGCTTCAAGCTTCTGATAGCATTTTGCTTCGTCTTCGGATCATACTTCAATGCGACCTTGATTGTACCTTGAGGACCATCCTCAATAAATTTGTAATTCAGAATGTATCCTTTCTCAAAGAGGATCTTTGTGATCTCTTTCTTCAAGTTAGACGCAGGAACATCCACAACACGGTGATGAGCCATGATTGCATTTCTGAGTCTAGTCAGATAATCTGCTATAGGATCTGTCATAAAAATAAAAATTAATTAATCGGGACACCCCGACAATATTAAAAATGTGATCTGTATGAATTGATAAGATTACCAACTGGCCTTTTTCACACCAGGGATCAAGCCCTCGGAAGCCATCTCACGGAACTGAATACGAGAGAGACCAAACTGTCTGATATATCCTCTTGGACGCCCCGTAATCTTGCAACGGTTATGCAGACGAATGGGATCAGCATTCTTAGGAATAGCCTGTAACTTACGAGCAGCCTCATAAGCCTCTGCGGGATCAGTAGCAGTAGCGATAATCTTTTTCAAAGCTGCGCGTTTCTTTGCATAACGTGCTACAAGTCTTGCACGCTTCACTTCGCGAGCTTTCATTGATTCTTTTGCCATATCTATTTAGTCTTTTTAGCATTCTTAAATGGAAAACCGAAACCCTTGAGCAAAGCATAACCTTCTTCATCTGTAGTAGCAGAAGTTACAAAGGTGATGTTCATTCCTTGCACACGATCAACTTTATCGATATTAATTTCCGGGAAGATGATCTGCTCAGAAATACCGAGGGTATAGTTGCCATGTCCATCCAGTCTGGAGTCAATACCTTTGAAGTCACGGATACGAGGAAGAGCCACGCGAATGAGCCTCTCCAAGAATTCGTACATCCGCTCACGGCGCAAAGTAACCATCACACCGATAGGCATGTATTTACGAAGTTTGAAATTAGCGATGTCTTTTTTGGAGTAAGTAGCAACAGCTTTCTGACCCGTAATGGAAGACAGTTCATTGATGGCGACATCAATGATTTTTTTATCCTGGGTAGCGTCACCAAGTCCCTCATTAATCACAATCTTCTTCAAGACAGGAACCTGCATGACAGAAGAATAGTTAAACTGTTTAGTAAGAGACGGTGCAATCGTATCTGTATATACTTGTTTTAACCGTGCTGTATTCATCACTTGATTTCCTCCCCTGATTTTTTAGCGATACGAACGACCTTCTTCCCTTCACGCTTAATGGCGATACGGGTAGGTTTGCCACTTTTCGGATCAATCAGACTTAAATTAGAAATATGAATTGAAGCCTCCTGCTTGACAATACCCCCCTGAGGATTTTTAGCTGAAGGCTTAGTGCTCTTAGTAACCATATTGACCCCTTCAACGATGGCCCGGTTTTCATCTACCAGCACTTTGAGCACCTTTCCAGACTTACCCTTGTCTCTACCAGCGAGCACAATTACGGTATCGTCTTTTTTTATGTGTAATTTACTCATTACTTTCTTAAATTTTAAACATTAAAGAACCTCAGGTGCCAAAGAAACGACCTTCATATTAACAGTCCGAAGTTCACGGGCAACCGGACCGAAGATACGACTTCCGCGGAGCTCACCGGCACTATTCAACAAGACACAGGCATTGTCGTCAAAACGGATATAGGATCCATCCTTGCGACGGATCTCTTTCCTGGTACGAACAATCAGGGCCTTCGATACTGCACCCTTCTTCAAATCACTTGACGGGATGACATTCTGTACAGCGACAACGATGATATCCCCCACGCTTGCATAACGGCGTCCCGTTCCACCAAGTACACGAATGCACTTTGCCGTACGAGCACCACTGTTATCACATACTGTAAGTTTTGATTCAGTTTGTATCATAATTACTTAGCCTTTTCTACGATTCTTACTAATCTCCACCGCTTTGTCTTTGACAGAGGGCGAGTCTCCATAATCAGTACAGTGTCGCCGACATTGGCTTCATTCTGTTCATCATGGGCGTAATATTTCTTGGTATGCTGGACGAACTTACCATAAATCGGGTGCTTCTCCTTAAACTTTGATGCAATAATTATGGTTTTATCCATTTTATTACTGATCACAACACCCTGTCTTACCTTTCTTAAATTTCTTGTTTCCATCTGAACCATTATTTTTTATTAAGTTCTCTTTGACGGAGTTCTGTCTTCATCCGTGCAATATCACGACGTGCCGTCTTAATCTGTGATGGATTCTCTAACGGAGTAATCTTATGGTTCAGCATCTTTTGGTTAAGATCAGCCTGCGATGCCTTCAACTTTTCAACCAAATCCTTAGTTTCAAGTTCTTTTACTTCTTTCATCTTCATAGCTTAAGCATTTTTATCGTAATCACGTCTGACGACAAACTTAGTTTTAACAGGCAACTTCTGAGCGGCAAGGCGAAGTGCTTCCTTTGCATCTTTAAGACTTACGCCCTCTACCTCAAATAAGATACGTCCCGGTGTTACGGGAGCTACCCATCCTGCGGGGTCACCTTTTCCTTTACCCATACGCACATCAGCAGGTTTACGAGTAATGGGATGGTCTGGAAAAATACGAATCCAAACCTGACCTTCACGGTTCATATAGCGGTTTACGGCTACACGAGCGGCCTCTATCTGACGGCTGTCGAGCCATTTGGATTCAAGAGTCTTGATACCAAATGAACCGAAAGCCAGTTCTGTTCCTCTGTGAGCGTCACCTTTATTGCCACGCCCATCTTGAGGTCTTCTATATTTTACTCTTTTTGGCTGTAACATAATAGATTCTTAACTTTTAACGGTTATTGTTTCTCTTGCGATTACCGCGACCAGAACGTCTCTCACCGTTACCACGATTTGAGTTTTTATTGTCCTGCTGGAAATTCGGTGTAAGGTCTACTTTCCCATAGACCATACCGCGGCAGATCCAAACTTTTACCCCAATCGTACCTACTTTCGTAATTGCTTTAGTAGAGCAATAGTCAATATCAGCACGAAGAGTATGCAGTGGTGTACGCCCTTCCTTAAACATCTCCTTACGAGCCATCTCAGCTCCATTCAGACGACCAGACACCTGGACTTTGATACCATCAGCACCAGCACGCATCGTATTGGCAACAGCCATCTTGACGGCACGGCGATAAGCGATCTTACCTTCGAGCTGACGGGCGATATTATCTGCTACAATAGTTGCATCCAGTTCAGGTCTTTTCACCTCAAAAATGTTGATTTGAATCTCTTCCTTGAAGATATTCTTCAACTCTTCTCTCAGTTTATCGACATCCTGGCCACCTTTACCAATGACAATACCCGGACGAGCAGTGCAAATAGTAATGGTAACGAGTTTTAAGGTACGCTCGATGATAATACGAGAGACGCTTGCCCTTGCCAGACGCTCGTTGATATAGTTTCGGATTTTCATATCCTCTACGAGGTTGTCACCGAAAGACTTACCACCAAACCAATTAGAATCCCAACCACGGATTACACCTAAACGGTTACTTATTGGATTAACTTTCTGTCCCATTCTATTTACTTATTTTCGTCATTAGTTTTAGCATCAACAAAAAGCGTAACGTGATTAGAACGCTTACGGATTCTGAAGCCACGGCCTTGTGGTGCCGGTCTCATACGTTTCATAGTGACCCCCGGGTCTACGAAGACTCTACTGATATAGAGTTCACCCTCTTCAGCCTTACGGTCATTTTTCTGTTCCCAGTTTGCAATAGCCGAACGTAACAGTTTCTCAACGTCAGCAGCAGCGTGCTTTTTAGAGAACTTAAGTACTCCAAGAGCCTTATTTACTTCCATACCACGAACCATGTCCACGACATAGCGCATCTTACGGGGTGAGGAAGGAACTCCCTTGAGCTTAGCGAAGTACTGGTTTCTGCGAGCTTCTTTTAACTTTTCAGCCGCAATATGTTTTCTTGCTCCCATTATTGTTTCTTCATTTAAATGGTTTCAACCCGCTTACTTAATCTTTATTGTTACCACTATGGCCGCCGAATCGACGGGTAAGTGAAAACTCACCAAGTCTGTGACCCACCATATTTTCAGTAATGTAAACAGGGATAAATTTATTTCCGTTATGAACTGCAATGGTATGCCCCACGAAATCGGGAGATATCATACAAGCTCTGGCCCATGTTTTGACAACACTTTTCTTGCCACTTTTGTTCATCTCGAGAATTTTCTTCTCCAGAGAAACATTAATATATGGACCCTTCTTAAGTGAACGACTCATAATTTACTCTTTATTTTTTATTTGCTCTTTCAATAATATACTTGTTAGAAAGCTTCTTAGGTGCACGAGTCTTAAGACCTTTAGCACACAAGCCCTTCCGAGAACGTGGAAGACCACCGGACTGGCGACCTTCACCACCACCCATAGGGTGATCAACAGGATTCATCACCACGCCACGGTTATGAGGACGACGGCCCAGCCAGCGGGAACGTCCAGCCTTACCGGACTGTTCAAGGGCATGGTCAGAATTCCCCACGCTGCCAATTGTAGCTTTGCAAGCACTCAGAATCTGGCGAGTCTCACCAGAAGGAAGCTTAATAACACAATAACTGCCCTCACGAGAAGTCAACTGAGCAAAATTACCAGCCGAACGGACCAGGCGTGCACCCTCCCCCGGACGTAATTCAATGTTATGAATTACGGTACCTACAGGGATATTTTCCAGTGGAAGAGCATTGCCTATCTCAGGAGCTGCAGAAGCACCGGAAAGCAATGTAGCACCTACTTGCAATCCATTAGGAGCAATAATGTAACGTTTTTCACCATCTGCATAATAGAGCAACGCGATCCGTGCCGAGCGGTTCGGATCATATTCAATACTCTTTACTACAGCTGGAACACCATCTTTCTCCCGCTTAAAGTCGATGAAACGTAACTTGCGTTTGTGTCCACCGCCCATGTAGCGAACCGTCATCTTACCGGTGTTGTTTCGACCACCTGTAGAACGTTTGCCATACACGAGAGACTTCTCTGGCACGGATGCAGTAATCTCCTCGAACGTGCCAATAATCTTGTGTCTTTGTCCCGGAGTGACCGGGTTAAATTTACGTACTGCCATTTTTTATTTTAGATATTGCTGTAAAAATCAATTGTATCGCCCTCTTTCAAGGTAACGATAGCCTTTTTGAATGCATTTTTCTGACCTTTGACCATTCCTGCTTTCGTATAGCGGGACTGACGTTTGCCAGCATAGCGCATCGTGTTTACATTTTCAACTGTAACTTTGTACAGTTTCTCAACCTCATCCTTTATCTGGAGCTTATTGGCCTCAGGCTTTACAACGAAGCCAAAGCGGTTAGGCCGCTTATCCGTTATCTTAGTTTGCTTCTCAGTAACCAAGGGTTTAATAATAAATGCCATAATTGAATCTCCTGTTATTTGGTTAAGAGTTCGTTTAGTGAATTTAATGCACCTTCCGTCATCACGACAGAATCAGCATTCAACACCTGATAAGTATTGACTGCCTTCGCTGTAATCACATGAGCACATTTTATATTTCGAGCGGACAAATATACATTTTTATCTACTTCTGGCAAAACGAAAAGGAGTTTCTTGCCCTCTACTTTAAGATTTTTAGTAATATTTATAAAATCTTTTGTTTTCGGAGCATCAAACTTAAAGTCCTCAACGACGATTAATTCATTTTCCTTAGCCATCTGAGACAAAGCCGATTTACGAGCAAGAATATTCGTCTTCTTGTTCAGTTTAAAACTATAATCACGGGGCTTAGGACCAAAAACACGACCACCGCCGACGAGCAAAGGAGAATTAATATCACCCCGACGGGCACCGCCGCCACCCTTCTGACGTCCGAGTTTGCGTGTTGAACCTCTGTGTTCACTTCTTTCCTTAGTTTTCGCCGTACCCTGACGTTGATTGGCAAGGTATTGCTTTACTGCAAGCCAGAGAACGTGTTCGTTAGGCTCAATTCCGAAGATACTCTCATCGAGAGTCACCTTCCTGCCGGTCTCCTGACCATTGATATTTAAAACACTAACTTCCATTATTTCTCAATTAATACAGTTGAACCTATACATCCAGCAAAAGAACCTTTCACTACGAGCAGGTTCTGTTCTGGAATAACCTTTAATACCTGAAGGTTCTGGGTAGTAACCCGATCTCCTCCCATTTGACCACCCATGCGCATGCCTTTGAAGACTTCTGCAGGGTAAGAGCAAGCACCGATAGAACCTGGTTTACGCAAACGGTCATCCTGACCGTGGGTAGACTGGCCTACACCGCCGAAATTGTAACGTTTAACAACACCTTGGAAGCCTTTTCCTTTAGAAGTTCCGACTACGTCCACAAATTTAGTGTCATTAAAAATATCAACTGTAATTGTATCTCCGAGGTTATGCTCCTCATCAAACTTGAACTCGGCCAAGTGCTTTTTAGGTGTTGTGCCTGCCTTCTTATAGATTCCCATCAAGGACTTGGAGCATCTTTTCTCCTTTGCCTCGCCGAAACCTAACTGAACGGCCTTGTAACCATCTTTCTCTACTGTTTTTACCTGGGTTACGACACAAGGACCAGCTTCGATAACAGTGCACGGAATATTTTTACCGTCGGCACTGAACACGGATGTCATTCCGATTTTTCTTCCAATTAATCCTGGCATTTCAATAAAAATTAAAATAGATAAATTCTTTTTGTACCCAACATCACTCAGACTTTAATCTCCACCTCGACGCCACTAGGCAACTCGAGTTTCATCAAAGCATCTACCGTTTTTGCTGTTGAACTATAGATGTCGATAAGACGCTTAAAATCGGACAACTGGAACTGCTCACGGGACTTTTTGTTTACGAACGTTGAACGGTTAACCGTGTAAATACGCTTATGCGTCGGCAATGGAATAGGACCACTTACAATCGCACCGGTAGCCTTCACGGCCTTAACGATTTTTTCTGCTGACTTATCGACCAACTGATGATCGTAAGATTTCAGTTTAATTCTGATTTTCTGACTCATTTTTTTATTTATTAAATGATTAATGAAGGAAAAGGAGCACCTGCTTAAGAGTCATTCGCTAAGCCTGTTGTTCCTTAACCCAATGATTTACAATAATTCCGAATGTCCCTTTATCTCATCAAGTACCGTCTTGGCAATACTCTTTGAGACCGGAGCATGGTGATCATACTCCATAGAAGAAGTAGCCCGGCCGGAAGTAATCGTACGCAAAGCGGTCACATAGCCAAACATCTCTGCCAGAGGAACCATGGCCTTGACGATACGGGCACCACTGCGGGTTTCATCCATTCCCTGAACCATGCCACGGCGCTTGTTCAAATCCCCAATGACATCACCCATATTTTCTTCCGGGGTAACAACTTCCACCTTCATGATAGGTTCCATCAAAACCGGACCAGCCTTTGGGCACATCTCACGGAAAGCCTGATGAGCTACCAACTCGAACGAAATCTGATCAGAGTCAACAGGATGGAAGCCACCATCCAGAAGGGTCACTTTCAAACCAGTCATCGGAAATCCGCCGAGGATACCACTGCCCAGACACTCCTGAAAGCCCTTCTGAACAGAAGGAATAAATTCCTTAGGCACATTACCACCCTTGACCTGATTTACGAACTGCAAATCTCCTTCCGTATAATCTTCGTCTTTCGGGCCGATAGTCACTTCAATACAAGCGAACTTACCACGACCACCCGTCTGCTTCTTATAAGTCTGACGGTCATGAACCTCCCTAGTGACAGCCTCTTTATAATTGACCTGAGGTTTACCCTCAGTACATTCTACTTTGAATTCACGGCGAAGACGTTCAATGATAATATCCAGATGCAACTCTCCCATACCGGAAATGATGGTCTGGCCACTCTGTTCATCAGTATGAACTGTAAAAGTAGGATCCTCTTCAGCCAGTTTAGCCAGGCCATTATCCATTTTAGCTACATCAGCCTGCGATTTAGGTTCTACAGCCACCGAGATCACAGGATCAGGGAATGTCATGGATTCCAGCACAATAGGATGATCCTCATCACACAATGTATCACCTGTATGAATATCCTTGAAACCGACGCCGGCACCGATATCACCTGCATCAATAGACTCCATAGGAATTTCCTGTTTGGAATTCATCTGGAACAAACGGCTGATGCGCTCGCGCTTTCCAGAGCGTGGATTAAAGACATAAGAGCCAGCTGCCACCCTACCCGAGTAAACCCGGAAGAACACCAGACGGCCCATAAAAGGATCCGTAGCGATCTTGAAAGCCAAAGCAGCCAGAGGTTCAGACTCAGACGGCTTACGATCTTCCTCTTCACCCGTATCCGGATTTGTACCCTTGATATTAGGAGTATCCAGTGGAGAAGGCAGGAACATACAAACGTAGTCCAGCAATGGTTGAACGCCCTTATTCTTATAAGAAGATCCCAGACATACCGGGCAGCACTCCAATTTCACGGTTCCTTTACGAATCGCAGAAATGAGCATATCTTCAGGAACGTCCTTGCCATCCAGGTAAAGTTCCATCAAATTATCATCATAATTAGAAGCAGCTTCCAAGAGTTTGTCCCGATATTCATTAGCCTGATCCACCAGATCAGCGGGAATATCATCGACATCATATTCAGCTCCCAGCGTTTCATCATGCCAAAGAATAGCCTTCATCTTAATCAGGTCAACCACCCCAAGAAAGTTTTCCTCTGCCCCGATAGGAATCTGGAGAACGACAGGATTAGCCCCAAGGATCGTTTTCATCTGCTTCACTGTTTCGAAGAAGTCAGCACCAGAGCGGTCCATCTTATTGACATAGCCAATACGAGGAACATTGTATTTGTCAGCCTGGCGCCACACCGTTTCTGACTGAGGCTGGACGCCATCAGCTGCAGAATAAGTAGCAATAGTACCATCAAGGACACGCAAGGAGCGTTCTACCTCGGCAGTAAAGTCGACATGTCCCGGAGTATCAATCAAGTTGATCTTATAATCATTGCCTTTCCATGTCCAATTACAAGTAGTTGCAGCAGAGGTGATCGTTATACCCCTCTCCTGCTCTTCAGCCATCCAGTCCATCACGGCCTCGCCATCATGGACCTCACCGATTTTATGTGTCTTACCTGTATAATAAAGAATACGCTCTGACGTAGTCGTTTTACCCGCATCAATGTGAGCCATGATGCCAATATTACGCGTCAAATGTAAATCACGGTTTGCCATTTTTCTTTTTACCTGTTAAAAGTGATTAGAATCTAAAATGTGCAAAAGCACGGTTAGCCTCAGCCATACGATGAATATCTTCCTTCCGCTTATAGGCACCCCCCTGATTGTTATAAGCATCAAGGATCTCTGCAGCAAGTTTTTCAGCCATAGACTTTCCACTGCGTTTGCGGGCGAAAGTAATCAGATTCTTCATAGCAATACTTTCCTTACGGTCAGGACGAATTTCCGTCGGAACCTGAAAAGTAGCTCCTCCGACACGGCGACTGGTCACCTCTACCTGGGGAGTAACATTATCCAGCGCTTGTTTCCAGATTTCCAAAGCTGATTTTTCTTCTGCCTTGGGAGCCTTTGCTTTAACGGTGTCAAGAGCTTTGTAGAAGATCGCATAAGAAGTATTCTTCTTACCGTCATACATCAAATGATTTACAAATTTCGAGACCTTCTGGTCATTAAAGACAGGATCCGGGAGGATCACTCTCTTCTTTGGTTTTGCTTTTCTCATTGTTCTTTAAAATATTATTCTGCGGAGGCTGCACTTTTATTTTGTCCTTCAACATTCACACCTGAACATTTACTCAACCTTTATAGTTCTTCTCCAGCAAAACGAATGATAATTGTTTTTTCCTTGGTAAAGTCGAAGGTTTTCAGTCATTCACGACTTCCAGCCTTCGACATAGCTTCAATTTTCCTGCTTAAGAAGTTTACTTCTTTGCCTTAGGACGCTTTGCACCATACTTAGAGCGGCGCTGAGTACGGTTAGCCACACCGGCTGTATCCAGTGTGCCACGTACGATATGGTAACGCACGCCAGGGAGGTCCTTCACACGACCGCCCCTTACCAGGACGATACTGTGTTCCTGAAGGTTATGACCTTCTCCCGGAATATAAGAGTTGACCTCCTTCTGATTGGTCAAACGCACACGGGCAACCTTACGCATTGCCGAATTAGGCTTCTTCGGAGTAGTTGTGTAGACACGAACACATACACCACGGCGCTGAGGACAATTGTCCAAAGCCGGTGACTTGCTTTTGTCTGCCGTCACCCTTCTGCCTTTTCTTACTAACTGTGAAATAGTAGGCATAATTGTTTTTATTTATATATTATTTTATTTATTATCAATTCATTACGGGGCATAATTAAAGTTTGCCCACATGAAGCCATTTCGGGCTGCAAAGGTACAAATAATCTTTGACAATACCTAATAGGTTGAGTTTCTCATCGGTATTTGTTTTGTCAAATTATATAAATATATAATATATTAACTTATTTTATAAGTACATCCGCTACCCGCTTGAATTCATTAAACGGCCTTCAAACCTATTTTTCTTATTGGAAAGAATCATAACCTCAAAAGGAAAACCGATGTCAGAAACTACTCAAACTATAAAAAATCCCACAAATTCATCATTTGCGGGATTTCTTTCATCCATCTTCCCAACTTACAGGATCAGGCCTCACCCCTGCCAGTTCCGAAAGGTGCAATGGTACGAGGAGTCTGATTTGGAATCTCGATCTTACCAAACTGACGTTCATAATTGAGGACATTTTCCTGAAGAGCCTGTAAGAGCCGTTTAGCATGTTCCGGAGCGAGAATGACACGACTTCTCACCTGTGCCTTAGGGACACCTGGCATAATACGCGCGAAGTCAAGCACGAAATCACTACTGGAATGGGTAATAATGGCAAAGTTAGCATATTCACCTTCGGCCACCTCCGGACGGAGTTCAATCTGCAACTGTCCGTTTTGATTCTGATCCTTGTTATCTGCCATAGTATGTATAAATTTTAAGACCTGCCTTCAAGGAAGATCAGTCTATATCCTCCACTGCTGATCCTTTCAGGCAGAACAAATCGTTAAGTTATTTTATATTGGCACCAATCCCGTCTTTTTCATAAAATGAAATTCCCCGAAAATCCTACTTTTTAAAGGATAAAAGGACCGACATGAAAGGTATCCGTCTGAGACAAAAAAGGCCGCGAGTATCCCCCGCGGTCTTTTCTTTTTATTTAGAAACAACATCCTGATCTGAGAAATCAAGGACATTCTTCTTGTTGGCTTCCATTCTTTCATACTCCTCCTTGGAACCGACAACCAGTTTGTTCCATTGACGGAGTCCGGTACCGGCAGGAATCAGATGACCACAGATCACATTTTCCTTCATGCCCTCGAGATAATCTGTCTTTCCACGGATAGCTGCCTCATTCAACACCTTCGTCGTTTCCTGGAAAGATGCGGCACTCATAAAACTCTTCGTACCCAAAGCAGCACGGGTAATTCCTTGCAAGATCTGAGTAGAAGTAGCAGCGACAGCATCACGCACCTGTACGACCTTCATATCCTTACGCTTAAGGATTGAATTTTCATCACGCAGTTTGCGTGCAGTAATGATCTGCCCCGGTTTAAAATTCTCAGAATCGCCGGCATCAGTAACCACTTTCTTGCCCCAGATACGATCATTCTCATCAGCGAAATCAAGTTTATCTACAAGTTCCTGTTCCAGGAAAGTCGTATCACCCGGATCATCGATGCGGACTTTGCGCATCATCTGGCGGACAATGATCTCGAAATGCTTGTCATTAATCTTCACACCCTGCAAGCGGTATACATTCTGGACCTCGTTCACGATATATTCCTGAACCGCCGTCGGCCCCATTACAGCCAGGATATCACTCGGTGTAATCTGGCCATCAGAAAGTGGCGTACCAGCCCGTACAGCATCATGCTCCTGAACCAGTATCTGCTTGCTCAAGCTGACCATATACTTCTTTTGCTCACCCGTCTTGGAAGTAACGATGATCTCACGATTACCACGTTTCACTTTACCCATAGTAACCTCACCGTCAATTTCACTCACTACAGCGGGATTAGAAGGATTTCGAGCTTCAAAAAGCTCGGTTACCCGAGGCAGACCACCAGTAATATCACCGGCACCTCCCACAGCACGAGGAATCTTGACCAGTGTAGTACCCGTAGAGATGGTCTGACCATCATCTACAGCAATATGTCCCCCTACAGGGAAGTTGTAAGTAGCCATAACTTTCCCATCAGGTCCAACGACATCCATCGTCGGGACCTTGGACTTATCCTTTGAATCCGTAATGATACGATCCGTCATACCCGTCGTTTCATCGGTCTCACCACGATAAGTAATCCCATCGATAACATCATGGAACTTTAATGTTCCGGCATATTCACTGACGATAACTGCATTGAACGGGTCCCATTTGGCTATCTTGTTGCCTTTCTTTACGATGTCTCCATCCTTGAAGTACAAGGATGAACCATAAGGAACATTCAAAGTAGAGAGTGAAATATTGGTATTCGGGTCAATAAACTGAACTTCAGCAAGACGGCTTACAACCATCTGGCATTTCACATCCTTACCATCTTCACCTTCTTCGATAAATGGAACTGTACGGAGCTCCTCAAATTCTAGTTTACTGTCATTTTTAGCCACAATACTGGCATTGGCAGCCGCATTACCGGCTACACCACCGGCATGGAAGGTTCTCAGCGTCAACTGGGTTCCTGGTTCACCGATAGCCTGTGCAGCAATCACACCGACAGCCTCACCCAACTGGACCATACGACCCGTGGCCAGGTTCCGGCCATAACACTTAGCGCAAACCCCATGCTTACTCTCACAAGTCAGTACTGACCTGATCTCAACACTCTCAATAGGACTATCCTCTATCAGTTGGGCTTTCTCCTCCGTGATCTCATCACCAGCAGCAACAATCAGTTTGCCGGTGGTAGGATTGATCACATCATGAACAGAAACACGTCCAAGAATACGTTCATAGAGAGAGGAAACTATTTCATCCCCATCTTTCAAAGCCGTACAAACCAGTCCCCGAAGCGTGCCACAATCCTCTTCCGTAATGATAACGTCATGGGAGACATCTACAAGACGGCGTGTCAGGTATCCGGCATCAGCCGTCTTCATAGCCGTATCGGCGAGCCCTTTACGAGCTCCATGAGAAGCAATGAAATATTCCTGTACGGACATACCCTCCTTAAAGTTGGATAAGATAGGATTTTCAATGATCTGATTGCCACCGGCTCCAGCCTTCTGAGGCTTCGCCATCAGTCCGCGCATTCCGGCCAACTGGGCAATCTGGTCTGCCGAACCACGAGCACCGGAATCCAGCATCATAAATACGGCATTGAAACCTTGATCAGCCTCAGTCATGTGCTTCATCACAGATTTCTTCAAATTACTGTTGACATGAGTCCAGGCATCAATTACCTGGTTGTAGCGCTCTTTGTCCGTAATCAGACCTGTATCATAATTCATCGTTATATTATCCACCTCTTCCTGACCCTTCTTCACGATCTCAGGTTTTTCTGTAGGAACGATAATATCATCAAGATTAAAGGAAAGTCCTGCCACATAAGACATGTGATAACCCAGACTCTTGATACCATCAAGGAAAGTACAAGCACGAGCCATACCTACCGTATGTATAACATCAGCGATGATACCCCTCAATGATTTTTTGGAAATAACATCATTAAAATAACCAACTTCATCAGGAATAATCTGATTGACGATCACACGTCCTACAGACGTTTCCCTCATGACATTCTGGATTTTCCCATCCACCAGATCCTTTACAACGACCTTTACCTTAGCATGCAGATCGCATTTATGATCATGATTGGCTATTATAGCCTCTTCTGGCCCGTAAAAAGTCAAGCCTTCACCCGTAGCACCTGGACGATATTTGGTGATATAATACAGACCAAGCACCATATCCTGTGTCGGGACGGTAGTAGGAGCACCATTAGCCGGATTCAGGATATTGTGACTCTGAAGCATCAGAATCTGTGATTCCAGCACAGCCTCATTGCTAAGTGGGAGATGGACAGCCATCTGGTCACCATCGAAATCCGCATTAAATGGCGTACAAGCCAACGGATGCAACTGAATGGCCTCTCCTTCAATCAGGATAGGCTGGAAAGCCTCAATACTCAGACGGTGCAACGTAGGAGCACGGTTCAGCAACACGGGATGACCTTTCATCACACTTTCGAGAATATCCCAGATAACCGGTTCTCGGCGATCGACTATTCTCTTGGCACTCTTCACTGTCTTTACGATTCCGCGTTCAATCAATTTACGGATAATGAACGGTTTATAGAGTTCAGCAGCCATCAATTTCGGCAAGCCGCACTGTCCCATCTTCAATTCCGGACCGACAACGATCACAGAACGGGCAGAATAGTCAACACGCTTTCCCAGCAAGTTCTGGCGGAAACGTCCCTGCTTGCCTTTCAGAGAATCAGAAAGGGATTTCAAGGGACGATTACTTTCACTCTTCACAGCAGAACTCTTCCGGGAGTTATCAAACAAACTGTCAACAGCTTCCTGAAGCATTCTCTTCTCGTTTCTTAAAATCACCTCAGGAGCCTTGATTTCCACCAGTCTTTTCAACCGGTTATTACGGATGATGACACGGCGATAAAGATCATTCAGGTCAGAGGTTGCAAAACGTCCGCCATCCAAAGGAACCAACGGGCGGAGATCTGGTGGAATCACGGGAATAATCTTCATGATCATCCACTCCGGTTTATTTATACCTGTACTAGAGCGGAAAGCTTCCACCACCTGCAAGCGTTTTAAGGCTTCAGTCCGCCGCTGCTGACTAGAATCATTGTTTGCCTGATCACGAAGTTCATAAGAGAGGGCATCCAGATCAATAACATGCAAAAGATCATAGATCGCCTCTGCCCCCATCTTTGCAACAAACTTGTTCGGATCAGAATCTTCAAGATGATCATTGTTTTGATCAATCTGATTGTCTACTATATCGATATACTCATCCTCTGTGAGCAAATCCATCTTATGAGAGCCGTTTACTTCTATTCCGTCAGCATCCTTTTTGCCAGCCATCGTACCCGGCTGAATGACGATATACTTCTCATAATAAATGACAGCTTCCAGTTTTTTCGTAGGCAATCCCAACAGATAACCAATCTTATTCGGAAGCGAACGGAAATACCATATATGAGCGACAGGGACTACCAGTTCGATGTGTCCACAACGTTCACGACGTACTTTTTTCTCAGTTACCTCTACGCCACAACGGTCGCAGACGATACCTTTATATCGTATACGTTTATATTTACCACAGGCACACTCATAGTCTTTTGTGGGACCAAAAATGCGCTCACAGAACAGACCGTCTCGCTCCGGCTTATAGGTACGATAATTAATGGTTTCCGGTTTGGTTACCTCACCATAAGAATTTTCAAGTATCTCCTCCGGAGAGGCGAGACTAATCGTAATTTTCGAGAAATTATTCTTTACCTTTGTATCTTTTTTAAAAGCCATATTTACTTTCTGTTAAGGGGTTGTATTATTCAAGTTTGATACTTAGTCCAAGACCACGAAGTTCATGAATCAACACATTCAGAGATTCCGGGATACCCGGTGTAGGCATCGGATCACCCTTGACGATTGCTTCGTAGGCTTTACTACGACCCGTCACATCATCACTCTTGATCGTCAGCATTTCCTGAAGGGTATGTGCAGCACCGAAACCTTCAAGCGCCCACACCTCCATTTCTCCGAAACGCTGGCCTCCAAACTGTGCCTTACCACCAAGTGGCTGTTGAGTGATCAAACTGTACGGTCCGATAGAACGGGCATGCATTTTATCTTCTACCATGTGCCCCAACTTCAAGAAGTAGGTTATACCAATGGTTGCGGGCTGATCGAACCTCTCGCCAGTCTCACCATCATAGATATAAGTAGAGCACAGACGCGGCAGACCTGCCTTGTCAGTCCATTTAGAAAGATCGTCCAATTTAGCACCATCAAAAATAGGGGTAGCGAATCTGACACCCAGTTTCTTTCCGGCAGCGCCGAGGATAGCCTCAAAGATCTGCCCCAGGTTCATACGAGACGGCACACCCATCGGGTTCAGCACCAGGTCTACAGGACGTCCGTCAGCGAGGAACGGCATATCTTCTGTCCGGACGATCTTAGAGACAATTCCCTTGTTTCCATGTCGGCCGGCGAGCTTATCCCCCACCTGGATCTTACGTTTCTTAGCCACATAGACTTTAGCCATCTGAAGCACACCTGCTGGAAGTTCATCTCCTATCGTGATTGCAAATTTACGACGCTTCATCTCTGCATCAAGCTGCTTGAACTTCCTCAGATAGTTCATGATAAGCCTCTGGATCAACTTGTTGGTATGATCATCTTCCGTCCAGTCATTGCTCTGAATGCCATCATACTCAATATTTGCCAAGGCCGCTGCGGTAAACTTACTGCCACGGGTGATGATCTCGGCATCCGTGTAGTCCTTAACCCCCTGGGAAGTCTTCCCATTCGTCAAGGTCAACAACTTGTCCACCAGTATATCTTTCAAGTCCTTATCCTTCTGCTCAAACTCCTCATCAATCTTAGCAAGGGTAATTTTATCCTGCTTTTTGGATTCACGGGTTTTAACAGCACGAGAGAACAATTTCTTGTCAATGACAACGCCACTCAAAGAAGGATTAGCCTTTAAAGAAGAATCTTTCACATCACCAGCTTTGTCACCGAAGATAGCACGAAGAAGCTTCTCTTCAGGTGAAGGATCACTTTCACCCTTCGGAGAGATTTTCCCAATCAGGATGTCCCCCGGTTCCACACGAGCCCCAACGCGGATGATACCGTTATCATCAAGATCCTTCGTGGCCTCTTCACTGACATTAGGAATATCACTGGTAAATTCCTCCACGCCACGCTTGGTCTCCCTCACATCAAGGGAATATTCATCTACATGGACAGAGGTCAGAATATCTTCCCGGACCATCCGTTCAGAAATGACGACAGCATCCTCGTAGTTGTAACCTTTCCAGGGGACGTATGCGACCAGCAGATTACGTCCCAAAGCTAATTCACCATGATCAGTAGCATATCCTTCTGTCAGGATATCCCCCTTCTTAACACGTTGCCCTTTACTGCAAATAGGCAGGAGGTCAATGGTCATATTCTGATTGGTACGGCGGAACTTCGGAATACGATATTCTTTCAGAGCCGGCTCAAAACTGACAAAATCATCCTCTTCCGTACGATCATACAGAATGCGGATCAAGGTGGCATCTACATATTCCACCACCCCATCACCTTCGGCTGCAATCTGCGTACGGCTGTCCTCACAGACCTTCTTTTCCAGACCTGTGCCGACAATAGGAGCTTCATTATGAAGCAGGGGTACGGCCTGACGCATCATATTACATCCCATCAAAGCACGATGACCGTCATCATGCTCCAAGAAAGGAATCAACCCGGCTGACACAGAAGCGATCTGCTGGGGCGAAACATCCATAAGATTGACTTCCTCAGGAGATACAACGGGGAAGTCTGCGGCCTGGCGAGTATGAACATTCTTATTTGCAAAGGTGCCATCTGCATTCAACGGGGCATTCCCCTGGGCGATTAATTTACCTTCCTCTTCCTCAGCCGTCAGGAATTCCACATGACCATTATCCATATCGACCTTGCCGTCATTGACATGCCGGTAGGGAGTCTCAATGAATCCCAGATCATTGATCGTTGCATACACGCAAAGCGAAGAGATCAAACCAATATTCGGTCCTTCAGGTGATTCAATAGGGCACAACCGGCCATAATGGGTATAGTGGACATCACGGACCTCAAAACCGGCACGATCACGAGACAAGCCACCAGGTCCTAAAGCGGATAGCCGGCGCTTATGCGTAACCTCAGCCAGAGGATTCGTCTGATCCATAAACTGGCTCAAAGGATTCGTCCCAAAGAAAGAATTGATCACACTGGAAATGGTCTTCGCATTAATCAGATCAGTAGGCGTGAACACTTCATTATCCCGAACATTCATGCGCTCCCGAATCGTCCGGCTCATTCGTGCCAGACCTATAGAGAACTGATTAGCCAATTGCTCCCCTACCGTACGGACACGACGATTAGAGAGGTGGTCTATATCATCTACCGTGGCGTTGGAATTGATCAACTGAATCAGATACTTGATAATTTCAATAATGTCTTCCTTGGTCAGGACACGCGTATTCGTATCAATATTCAGACCCAATTTCTTATTGATACGGTAACGTCCGACTTCGCCCAGATCGTATCGCTTATCTGAAAAGAACAGGTTCTGAAACACCTCCCGCGCACTGGCATCATCAGCAGGATCAGCATTCCGCAACTGACGATAAATATAATTTACGGCCTCTTTCTCAGAATTACATGGATCTTTAGCAAGGGTATTGAAGATGATTGCAAATTTATTGGCAGCCTCTTCGTCTTTATGCAATAAAATTGTGGAGGTACCAGAATCCAGAATCTCCTGAATGTTATCTTCAGTCAATTCTGTTTCACGCTCCATAATAACTTCATTACGCTCAATAGAAACGACTTCGCCCGTATCCTCATCTACGAAATCCTCATTCCAGCTTTTCAGAACGCGCGCAGCTAACTTGCGGCCAACAGAAGCCTTCATGTTCTTTTTGTTGACCTTCACTTCTTCTGCAAGGTCAAAGATCTGAAGAATATCCTTATCCGTCTCATAACCAATAGCCCGGAGTAATGTCGTCACCGGCAATTTCTTCTTTCTATCGATATAGGCATACATCACATTGTTAATGTCCGTCGCAAATTCTATCCAACTTCCCTTGAATGGAATGATACGGGCAGAATAGAGTACTGTTCCGTTAGCATGAACGCCCTGGCTGAAGAAAACGCCTGGTGAACGGTGCAACTGAGCAACTACTACACGTTCAGCACCATTGATGACAAAAGTGCCATTAGGGGTCATATAAGGAATTGTCCCTAAGAAGACGTCCTGTATAAAGGTCCCGAAATCCTCATGATCAGGATCCGTACAGTAAAGTTTTAACTTAGCCTTCAAAGGTACACTATAGGTCAACCCTCGTTCAAGACATTCTTCAATGGAATAACGAGGTGGATCAATATAGTAGTCCAGGAACTCAAGAACGAAATTATTTCGTGTATCGGTTATAGGGAAGTTCTCTTGGAACACCTTATATAAGCCGTCATTCTTACGTTCCTCAGGCGGAGTGTCCAACTGCAAGAAGTCTTTAAAGGACTTCAACTGCACATCCAGAAAATCCGGTAATGGATATGGATTCTGAACCTTAGCAAAATTAATTCTGTTATCTACGGTTTTTGTCATCAGAAGAAATAAAACAGTGTTATCGAATTATAATCTTAATTAGTCCTTATTCATTTGTCCCGATAGCCTGCAATTGTAGAATCTGCAATTGGCAATGACTTCAGAATTACTTTGATAAAAACCAACCATTCTCACAACTTTTATTCAAGTTGGTCTATAATGACCATCGAATAATCTCTATAAAAGACACAAAATGGTTAGGATTCACCTACCTGGCAAATCCTAACCAATTATTTCCGAGAAGAGAAAAACAGGAAGAACCTGTCTCTCACACTCCAATACTCAATTTACTTGAGCTCAACTTTGGCACCTTCAGCCTCAATCGTCTTTTTCAGGCTTTCAGCCTCATCCTTAGCCATACCCTCTTTGAGTTTGCAAGGAGCGCCATCTACAAGATCCTTAGCTTCCTTCAAGCCGAGGCCGCAAGCTTCCTTAACAGCCTTAACCACCTTCAATTTTGTAGGACCAACATCTGTCAGCACTACATCAAAACTGGTTTTCTCAGCAGCAGGAGCTGCACCAGCAGCTGGTCCTGCAGCTACAGCAACAGCGGCTGCGGCCGGCTCAATTCCATAATCGTCCTTCAGGACCTTTGCCAACTCATTAACATCTTTAACAGTAAGATTTACTAATTCTTCTGCAATAGCTTTTACGTCTGCCATTTTATTTAAATTTTAATTTTGTTTATACTTTTATTAATGACATTAATTTATTTTTCAGGACGTTCGCCTAATGTCTTAAGCACACCTTGGATAGTATTTCCACCTGATTGAAGGGCTGAAACAACATTTTTGACAGGAGATTGTAACAAAGTTACAACTTCTGCAATCAACTCGTTCTTGCTCTTCAGAGAAGCCAGTTCATCCAGTTTATCTGCTCCAATATAGAAGCTCTCTTCTGCGTATGCAGCCCGAAGTGAAGGTTTCTCATCATCCTTATACTCCTTCAAAAGTTTGCCTGGCACATTTGCTGTGCTGGTAAGCATCAAAGCCGTTGAACCTTTCAGGCTATCATATAAAGGACTATAATCTATATCAGAAGCTTCCATAGCATGGTGAAGAAGAGAATTCTTCACTACGACCATCTTGACTTCTTTAGCAAAGCACTTGCGACGCAGATTGCTTGTAGCTTGTGCATTCAAACCCGTCACGTCTACCAGATAGAAATGAGGATACTCAGCGAGTTTCTCACCCAGTGCCTTGATAATAGTATCTTTTTGTTCTTTCTTCATTTTACAAATGCTTTAGAGTTATTCAACTGATTTAGGATCAATATTGATACCCTTACTCATTGTGCTTGAAAGATAGATACTCTTGAGATACGTACCTTTAGAGGCAGCAGGCTTCAACTTAATGACCGTAGAAAGGAATGCCTGAGCATTACCATAAATCTGATCAGCAGTCATACTTACCTTTCCAATAGAAGTATGGATAATGCCAGCCTTATCAACCTTAAAGTCAATCTTACCCTGCTTTACTTCCTTCACAGCTTTGGCCACATCCATTGTGACCGTACCACTTTTAGGATTAGGCATCAAGCCACGAGGGCCGAGGAAACGACCCAGAGGACCTACTTTACCCATACAGGAAGGCATGGTAATGATGATGTCAACATCAAGCCATCCCCCTTTGATTTTGTCTATATATTCATCCAAGCCTGCATAGTCAGCACCCGCTGCCTTAGCAGCCTCTTCCTGATCAGGAGTGCAGAGGACGAGCACACGCACATTCTTTCCAGTCCCGTTTGGCAATGATACTACGCCACGGACCATCTGGTTAGCTTTACGCGGGTCAACGCCCAAGCGGACATCCATATCCAGAGACGCATCAAACTTAGTTGTAGTAATTTCTTTAACCAGTTCACTTGCCTCTTTCAAAGTGTATGCCTTCCCTGCTTCAACCTTATCAGCTACTGATTTTTGATTTTTTGTCAGTTTACTCATTTTTCAAATTGAAGTTATTTATTTGTTTCAGGGAAGTCCCCTTTTACAGTAATGCCCATACTACGAGCTGTACCGGCTACCATTTTCATTGCAGATTCCACCGTAAAACAGTTCAAGTCATTCATCTTGTCCTGAGCAATTACTTTCACCTGATCCCAGGTAACGCTTGCTACTTTTTGACGATTAGGCTGACCTGAGCCCCCCTTGATCTTAGCGGCCTCTACCAGCTGAACAGCTGCCGGAGGTGTTTTAACAACGAAATCGAATGACTTGTCGGTATAGTAAGTGATAACGACAGGCAATACTTTACCTTTCTTATCCTGGGTACGGGCATTGAACGCCTTGCAAAATCCCATGATATTAATTCCCTTGGAACCCAAAGCAGGACCCACGGGAGGAGAAGGATTTGCAGCGCCACCCTTAATCTGTAATTTGATTAATCCAGCAACTTCTTTAGCCATTTCTTGTTAATAATTTATTTGATTTACATACAGGTTAACAGAGTGGAAGCCTCTCTAACCTAATATAAGAATGAGCGTATCGTAACACTATACAACTCATTCTTTTTATTTTTATTCCTTTTCCACCTGATTAAAACTAAGTTCCAATGGCGTTTTCCTTCCGAAAATCTTCACCATTACCTTTAATTTATGCTGGCCGGCATTCACCTCATCGATCACGCCGCTGAAGCCACTGAAAGGTCCGTCAATGACCTTTACAGTTTCATCCACTGTAAACAGGCCTGCATCATTGTCCTCAAACTCAGTATTTTCAGCCGTACCTAACATCCGGTTAATCTCAGATTGAGATACAGGAGAAGGATGTTCCAATCCTCCCAGAACACCCAGAACATTTGGCATAAAACGCAACGCAGAAGCCACCTCCTCATTTTCGCCTAAATCAGCTTGAACAAAGGCATACCCCGGCATTGAAATTTTTTCCTTGACCACACGCTTTCCGGCACGAATAGAAGCATGCTTCTCCGTTGGTATCATAACCTGAGCCACATGATCAGATAAAAGGGTATTATGCTTCATCTCAGAGTCAATATACTCTTTGACCTTGGCTTCCTTGCCACTGACCACCTTGAGTACATACCAATTGTTTTTAGATTCTGCCATTTCTGATAAAAAATTTAACCAGGATAAATCACACCCATGATCCATCGGAAGACAAAATCCATACCAAAGACTATGAGCGCAATGATCAGGGAAGCAAGTAATACGACATACGCACTGTGAACCAACTCATCACGCGTCGGCCATGTTGTCTTATGTGCAAGCTCATCATAGCAAGCTTTACAGTAATTTACCACTTTCTTAAACATTTTGTTTCGTTTTGGCACGGGTTGAAAGACTCGAACTCTCGACACCTGGTTTTGGAGACCAGTGCTCTACCAACTGAGCTAAACCCGTAAATAAGTCTCCGTTACAAGCTGCAGCGGAGACTTGTATCACTGCTAATGAATAAGTTTCATTAACCTTGTTCCTTTACATCATCAAGGATTTCTGTAATCTGACCGGATCCAACCGTACGGCCACCCTCACGGATAGCGAAGCGCAGTCCGACGTTCAGAGCTACCTTATAGATCAAGGTTACTTCAATCTCAGTATTGTCACCTGGCATAACCATTTCTACTCCTTCAGGGAGCTTGATTTCACCGGTACAATCCATCGTACGAAGATAGAATTGTGGGCGGTAATGATTACCAAATGGAGTATGACGACCACCCTCTTCCTTCTTCAGCACATAAATAGATGCCTTGAAGTGATCATGAGGAGTAATTGTACCCGGGTGTGTAACGACCATACCGCGCTTACACTCATCCTTGTCGATACCACGAAGGAGCAGACCTACATTGTCACCAGCTTCACCTTCTGCCAATGTCTTGCGGAACATCTCCACACCGGTAATGACTGATTTCTTATTTTCACCCAAGCCTAAAAGCTCCACTTCATCACCGACCTTGCACTCACCTGTTTCAATACGGCCTGTAGCAACTGTACCACGACCTGTAATAGAGAAGACATCCTCTACAGGCATCAGGAAAGGTTTATCAAGATCACGCTTTGGAGTCTGGATCCAAGTATCTACAGTATCCATCAGTTTCTTCACAGAATCAACCCATTTTGGAACACCGTTTAATGCACCCAGGGCAGATCCACGAATAATAGGAGTATCCTCTTCATAGCCATATTGCTCAAGGATCTCACGAGTTTCCATTTCGACCAGTTCAAGCATTTCCTCATCGTCTACGAGGTCACACTTGTTCAAATAAACGACCAACCGGGGAACATTTACCTGACGGGCCAGCAGCACGTGCTCACGTGTCTGTGGCATAGGACCATCAGTAGCAGCAACCACCAGGATGGCACCATCCATCTGGGCAGCACCAGTTACCATGTTCTTCACATAGTCGGCATGACCCGGGCAGTCAACGTGTGCATAGTGACGTGCCTTTGTCTCATATTCAATATGCGCAGTGTTAATGGTAATACCACGCTCTTTCTCTTCAGGAGCATTATCAATCTGATCGAATGATTTCACTTCCTCTTTAGAACCGAGCTCATCGTGCAGCACCTTGGAGATGGCAGCAGTCAAAGTAGTCTTACCGTGGTCGACATGACCAATCGTACCAATGTTAACATGTGGTTTGGTACGTACGAATTCTTCCTTAGCCATAGCTTAATATTCTTTATTTATAAATGATTAATCCAAAATAATTTTGGTTTTTCTTCAAGGCGACCATCATCAAACAGCACCGAAGTAGAGCTGTAACTGAGAGTTGAACTCAGGACCTCTTCCTTACCAAGGAAGTGCTCTACCACTGAGCTATTACAGCGTGGAGATTAGAGCGGAAAACGGGACTCAAACCCGCGACCCCCAGCTTGGAAGGCTAGTGCTCTATCAACTGAGCTATTTCCGCAAAATTATCTACTGAAGTGGGTAGTGATGGATTCGAACCA
>DHOX01000047.1:43797-48169 GCA_002409785.1 Prevotella sp. UBA5379
ATTTGGCCACTCTGGTAACTACCCAATTTAAAAATGTTTTGTTTGCGCTCCTAACTTTCGAGCCTCTTGTCGGATTCGAACCAACGACCCCGAGATTACAAATCACGTGCTCTGGCCAACTGAGCTAAAGAGGCATTTCCTTGCAGCCGTTTAGACGGCTCTGTTTCACTTTTCGTAAACGGCTGCAAAGATACAGTTTATTTTTTTATCTGCCAAACTTTTTATGCGTTTTTTTATCTCTGGCGCGTCTTTTCCTTAAATTTAGTCAACTGAATTTTCAAGGAGTCAACGGCTTGATCCACACTCTCTTCAAAAGTATTACATGTTTTTTCAGCAAACATCTGACTGCCAGGAACAGTAACTGTAATATCTGCTTCCTTATTCAAGGTTGTGGCAGGTTTAACAACTTTCAATTGTACATCAACTTTTTGAATACCCTCAAAAGTCTTTTCCAGTTTAGCAACTTTCTTTTGCACAAAAGCCTGTAACTTTTCAGTAGCATCGAAATGAATCGATTGAATTCTAATTTCCATAGTAACCTCCAATTTTAAGGGTTAAGCCCTGGGATGGGCATTTTTATATATTCGTTTCAACTGTTCAAACGTGGTATGTGTATAAATCTCGGTGGTTGAAAGAGAAGCATGTCCCAACAATTTTCTCAGACTTTCAAGTCCTGCATCATGATTGAGCATTGCCGTGGCAAAAGTATGCCGCAGCACATGAGGAGTACGTTCCTTGAGCGAACAGACCTTAGACAGGTTTTTCCTGACATCATAGCGTACTTTATCATTTCTCATTCGTTGGCCCTCATCTGAAAGGAAAAGAGCATCCGAATATTTTGGCACGCAATGGTTACGTAACACCATATAGTTCTTAAGCGTAGTTGAAAGTTCATCCCCGAATGGTATGATCCGCTGCTTATTCCGCTTACCGGTAACCTTCAACTGTCCATTCCGAAAATCCATTGCCTCATCATTCAACCCTGTCAGTTCTGACAACCGTATACCGGTTTCATAAAAGGTCATGATAATAGTTCTCGTCCGCACGTCTTCATAACAATCCATCTTCCATCGCCGTGGATCCAGGATTTCATCCATTTCACTTTCTTTCAGGAATTGAGGCAGCGGCCGGCTCTTTTTAGGTCCTTGGATAGAGCGAGAAGGATCGGATGCCACTATCTTTCGTGACAAGGCAAAACGATAAAAGGAACGCAACGCGCTCAATCTTCTGTTAATTGATGACGCAGAGTTCCCTTTATCCATCATACTCTCCATCCAGTCGCGGATGACATCTGAGTCTACAGACTCCCATGAGAGATGAGTATCTAAATTTTTGAAGTACGCTTCAAAAGCCCGAAGGTCATCACCATATCCAGTGATGGTCAGGTCAGAACGGTTCAGTTCAAACTTCAAATAGCTTAAGAATTCATCCACCATACGCTGTCTTTCCTTATCGGTCTCAAAAATCATGCAGGCAGACTATTGCTGATCCTGACGTTTTGTTTAATAACAGCGAATGTACGAAGAATTCTTCAAACTGACAAATTTTCCTGAAGAATTTTTTATTCTTCTTCGGCGCGCAACTTCTGTACGTAGATGGCATGCTCCAACTTCAGTCTCTTCTTCACAGAAGGTTTATCATACTGCTGACGTGTGCGGAGCTCTTTAATAACACCTGTTTTCTCGAATTTTCTTTTGAACTTCTTCAAAGCTCTTTCGATGTTTTCGCCATCTTTAACTGGTACAATGATCATGCTTTTTTGTTTTTAATTTTAATGATTCAACTTATTGACAAGACTTGCAGAAGATCATCTCTCCCCATCACGAGGGACAAGATCTCATGCCAAAGAACCCTTTCAGATACTTTGCGAGCGCAAAATTACAGTTTATTTGTCAAACAGCCAAAATTTTAGAGAATTATTTAATCCTTTTAAAAGAAAATCCATCACAAAGATATCATTTCCTTCATATAAACTCTGTAAAGGTCTGATTCTTACAGAATTTACCGATTCAAATTAGCAAGACCTTTCTGCAATTTTTTCTTATCGAGAGAGATATAACCAGCCGGCACATTATATTTCTGACCTTTACTAAGAATGAATTTCAGAAAAGCGATGACTACAGGATTCGTAGGTTTACCCTTTGTAACAAGATACAGGTCACGTGCCGGTGGCGATGGGTATTTACCTTCTGCAATAGCCTTGATAAGTTGGTCTTTGCTGTCGTAGAATTTCTCATCTTCATCGAGTTTACCATTGCCATTGACATCAATAGGAGCAATTGCCAGTCCAGGATTCAACTTGTGTGTTTTATCATCATAAGCATATCCAATGTTATTAAGTCCTATTCCATTAGGATCCTTTGCCACCTGCTGAGCCACGCCAGGATCGCCAAAGACACCCGTACCTTTCAAGTCTTCCTGTTTCTTACCCAGCCATTTGGCAAAGGTTTCAGCAGCGCCACAGGCATCACTGCGAGTGTAGACATCTACCCTGGAAGTATTGGCAGAACCAACTACCTGTCCCCATGTTTTGATGGTCCCTGTGATCCATAAACCCTTAGCTGCTTTAATAGAGAATCCTTTTTTCAACAACTCTTTATAGACGGGATTCCGGGCATTGATCGTAGGCACAACGGCATCTTTAGCAACAGCAAAGCCCAAAGCGCCTTGTTGGATTTCAGCATTCTTTAATTCACGAGAGACCATTCCCAGATCTACTTGTCCGGCCAGGACATCGGTAATGCCCTTCCCCGCACCACCAGCAGAGAGATCTATAGTCACATCCGGATGCAACTTCTTAAACTCATCCGCCCACTTCACAGCCAATGGATAAAGGGCGAAAGCACCTGACAGCGATATCGTGCCACTCAGTTGTTCTCCATCAGCACTCTTCTGCGATTTTTTATTACCGCAGGAAGTCAGATTCAAGGTAGTGGCCAATAATATCATTATGGCCAAAATGGTTAAACTCAATTTCTTCATTACACCTTAATTTTAAAGTTTTCTCATCAAATTTTGTTCTCTGTCTGTAACGCCTGTATCGTTTCCCCCTCCAGCACGCAAGTTATAAAGAAACAAATATTGTTGAGTTAATTTACATAGAATTATGTGGCAAAGTTACGTAGTTTTTTGATACGATAAAATCCTACATCTACGGTATTTAGCATACCACAATTATGGTAGGCTCATCAAAGAACCCGGAAAAATACCAAACTTATGGTATACAATTACTAACAAGATGGTATTTTGTGGCTTAACATTTAGCAGTATCTTTGCCAGCAATGTTCCAAATGCCGAACAGATAACGAAAGGAGAATAAAAGAGAGAATATGAATGCAATAACAACTATTTTAACCCATGCAAGAGAAGAACTCGCACAGAAAGAGTTTTCCTTTTCCAGACCGGAATCATTTGTCATAGATGACAAGTTTGCACATCTTACTGACGCCCGTCTTAGCACCAAGGATCTGAATGTATATATTAATGGGAATCATATCTTAAAGAATGTCAATGTCAATATCCCAAAGAACAGGATCACCTGCATCATTGGCCCATCCGGATGCGGCAAGAGCACCCTGTTACGGACCTTTAATCGGTTGAATGATAGTGTAGAAGGCCTGAAGATGAAAGGAGAAGTGAATCTTGGCGGGTCAAACATTCTGTCAGCCAATAGCAGCAAATTATCAGACCTGAGGCGGAATATCGGTTTAGTTCCACAGCGGCCGTGTCCACTACCTATGAGCATCTATGATAATGTAGCTTATGGATGCCGTATCCATGGCATCCGCAATCACAGAAAACTGGATATTATCGTAAGGCATTACCTCCAGGCTGTAGGCTTATGGGGAGAAGTAAAAGATCGACTGAAAACACCGGCTGCCAGACTCAGTGGTGGACAGCAACAGCGTTTATGCCTCGCTCGCAGTCTGGCTGTTGAACCCAGTTTCCTGCTTGCAGATGAAAGTACGAGTGCCCTTGATCCTATCAGCAGCAAAAGAGTAGAGCAACTCTTCACGGATCTGAAGAAAGATTACTCTATCGTAATGGTTACCCATACCCTGCGTCAGGCACTTCGTGTTGCAGATTATGTCATATTCATGTACCTCGGTGAGGTTATCGAAGCTGGTGAGGCCAAACAAATATTCAATTCCCCCCAGAATGAACTGACCAAGAACTATCTGGATGGAACTTTCAGTTAAATATCGTCCTTACCAGTTGGCAGAATTTAGTCACAGTCATAATCACTTGATTTTCACAGTCATAGTCCATTGTGACCAAAATGGTGCATTTCGGTACCCCAAAATGGTGCATTTCGCTATACCAAAATGGTGCATTTCACTATACCAAAATGGTGCATTTCGGTCACCGTCAG
>DHOX01000047.1:48219-61867 GCA_002409785.1 Prevotella sp. UBA5379
CCAAAATGGTGCATTTCGCTATACCAAAATGGTGCATTTCACTATACCAAAATGGTGCATTTCGGTCACCGTCAGATTGTTTGAGAAAATATCTTATCAATATGATTTGACAGAATGAACTAAATTCATTCCGCCAACGGGTTATCCTTCTGTATTCATAAAGCCGCTCGGATATAAAACCGGAAATTCATGAAGAAAATATCTATATTTCATTTTTTGTATGTTATTGTCCTATCTTCTGTCATCATCCTGAGTGGCTGCCAGCCACGACAGAAAGGAAATATATCTGATAAAGTTGATAGGACAGCCCCGCTCAGTGACAGCACTCGTGTCAAACTACAATATGCACAATGCTTCAAAGTGAAATACCTCAAGAATGGCATCCGCCTTATCGGCATATCTTCTTCTGAAGATACATCACGGCAGAAAACTTACCATATCGCTCTGATTCCTCGTGGGATAGAAGCTAAAGGCATACCTGAGGAATACCATGACCGGGTAAGAGTTCCCATCAGAAGTTGTATTCCGATGGGGACGGAATACCTTTCAGATTTCATCGCATTGAATGCTTTAGATAAAGTTTCCGGTATCACCAATACTCATTATCTGCAGAATAAAGTCGTCAAGCGTCTTGTCAAAGAAGGAAAAATAGCCAAGATAGGTTACGAGGGCAGCTTCGATCAGGAGGTCATCATGGCTGCTAATCCTGATGTGATATTTATTTCCCCTTTCAAGCGCGGCGGTTACGACATACTGAAACAGACCGGCATCATCCTGGTGCCCTATCTCGGATTCAAGGAACCTACGGCACTAGGACAGGCAGAATGGATCAAACTCTTCGCTATGTTTATCGGAAAAGAGAAAGAAGCAAATACTTACTTCCGGCAGATAGTCAGACGATATAATAAGGTGAAAGCCATCGCAGCCAAAGCGAAAAATAAGCCTACCATATTCAGTGGCGACAACAAAGACGGAGAATGGTATGTGATGGGAGGCAAGAGTTTTATGGCTGAACTATTCCGCGATGCCGGAGCCCGATATATTCCCGGGAATGATAATCATACAGGTGGCTATCCTACAGATTTCGAAACCATGTACAATAAAGCTGCTAACGCTGATTACTGGCGAGTAATCAACAGTTATCCCGGCACATTCAGCTATAATGCACTGCGGGCTGCCGATGTCAGAAATACAAAATTCAAGGCCTTCCGGGAAAAACATGTGATTTACTGCAATATCCGGACGTCAGGTTATCATGAACTGACACCTCTACATCCCGACCTGGTATTAGCTGACCTGGTATATGCCTTCCATCCAGAATTAATCAAGAATTATCACCCAAAGTTCTACGCCGTTCTTAAATGAGAAGAAATCCAAAGGTTCTCATACCATTACTTGCTGCCAGCATCATGATACTTTTCGTGATGAACCTTTTATTAGGATCCGTAAGCATTCCTCTCCGTGAGGTACTGCAAATCCTCGTGAGGGCAGTGCCGGAGAATAGTACAAGAAACGATATCTGGCTTATCCATAGTAACATCATCTGGTCTTCCCGCGTTCCGCAATCCTTGACAGCCATGGCTGCCGGGGCAGGACTGGCTGTTGCGGGACTACAAATGCAGACCGTATTCCATAATCCTCTGGCCGGCCCTTCTATCTTGGGCATCTCCAGTGGTGCTGCCTTAGGTGTAGCACTGGTGGTTTTGCTATCAGGAGCAATCGGTGGATCAGCTCTCAGTAACATGGGATATATTGGAGATGCTGCATTATCCATAGCTGCCATCATCGGTGCCATGTCAGTGATGGCACTCATCACTTTCGTAGCCCAAAGGGTAAAAGGAAAAGTTACTTTACTCATTATTGGTGTGATGATAGGCTATATGACAAGTGCTATCATCGGTGTCTTGAAATATTTTAGCGACGAAGATGATGTGAGAGCCTACATGGTCTGGGGATTAGGAAGTTTTTCGCGTGTATCAGGCAATAATGTTGTGCTGTTCCTTATACTTATGGCAATTCTCCTTCCGTTGGCTTTTCTTCTGATCAAGCCCATGAATTTATTATTACTTGGTGAAGGTTATGCCCGTAATCTGGGACTTAACATCCGGAAGGCACGGCTGGAAGTGATTCTCTGCAGCAGCATGCTGGTAGCTGTCGTTACAGCTTACTGCGGTCCCATTCTTTTCATCGGATTGGCAGTACCACACCTTTGCCGCAGTCTCTTTAGGACCAACAATCACAGTCTCCTCGTTCCTGCGTCATTGTTTACAGGTACTGCCCTGGCACTGCTCTGTAACCTGATTGCCCGTATGCCGGGATTTGAAGGTGTATTGCCTGTCAACTCAGTTACGGCACTCATCGGCGCGCCGATTGTGATGAGCGTACTGCTCAAGCACCAAAAAGAAGAGACCAACTATTAGTTCTTCCAACTGCAAACAACTTGCTTACCAGAATTTTATTTTTAGTCCTACGACCATCATCCTTCCTGCAGAAAAATTGGCATATCTGAGAGTACTACTGTCAATACGATCATCTTTTGTGTTGAAGATATTTTCTATGCCAATACTGGGTTGAATCGAGCATCCTCTCCCCCATTGTAAAGTTTGTATCACATTCAGATTCCAGATTCCAAAACCTGGTGCATTCTCATACTCCGGCGGATAATAGGTCTTACTCTGAAGGCGGCCATTAAAGTTGATATCCAGTACATACTTGTGCCAGGCATGATGATAATTGGTCATGAGCGTCAAAGTATTTCTAATACTGCGTTCCAGATTTTGCCACACGCCATCTGTCTGTTGGCGTCCATAGATGCAAGCATATTTGGCAGATATATCCAATCCGTCAACCGGATTCAGTGTTGCATCTAACTGCAACCCATAGATTTGACCTTTGTCACTATTTACATATAGGTTGTAATGGTCTGTTTTTATTGCCTGAGCATCCGTTATCTCCGGGAATTCAACACGAAGTCGGCTAAGAGATTCAGCATCCAATTTGACAATCTTTTCCACGATCATATCATTCACATCATTGGCAAAACCAGTAATCCCAAGGCTCCAGTATTGAGCATTGTACTCAGCACTCAACGAGAAATAGTTGCTGCTCTCGGGTTTAAGGGTTTTATTGCCAATCGTTATCGTAGAAAAATTCCTGACGAAACTGATATACCGATAATAGAGTTCGTCAAGACCCGGTGCACGATAACCGCGCGAATAGGCAGCACGCAAGACAAACCGCCCAGGAGCATACCTCAAAGCAATCTTCGGGGTGAAGTTGACGCCAAAAAGTTCATGATCGTTATAACGTGCTCCAAAAATAAACTCCAGATCTCTTGCCAACTGGGACTCATGTTGGAGATAAGCTGCCCATGTATATACATGATTGTCAACATCTCCTGCTACAGAGTTCAGGAAGTCATTACGCCAGTCGATACCTGCAATAGTGACAGAATTCCGGTAAAAGCTGAAGGTTCCTTTAAGTTCTGCTTCATACATCTTCTGAGTCTTTTTCCGGACATAATCACCGGCAGACTGTGTCGGCGTTGCCACCTTATATTCATTGCCATAACTATAGTTATCACCCGTAAGGCGAAACTGCAGGTTGGCCTCTTTTGTAAATTTGTATGTAACTCCAGTATCCCACCGCCAATCCTCTGAGCGCAGTTCATAATCAAACCCGCCGGTCGTCTCATCACTTGTTTGCGGACGATAGGTCTTATGCCAGTTATAATTCCCTTCAGCGAAAAAACTTAAATGTTGCTGAGTTTGATAGATAAAGCGCTGAGTGAACAGATTAGTCCTGAAGCCAGAAGTAAGAGGAGCCAGAGAACGTTGGACTGCTCCGGCATTTCCACTGACATATTCATAGTCGTTGTTGCGGAAATAGCCTGCCTGATCATGACAGAACGAAGTATAACTGCCAAATCCTTTTCGATATAGATTCAGATGAACTGATTGACCGAACTGCCCTTTTCCGGATACACGGGTATCTGCAATAAAGGAAAAGGGATGGTCAGTTGGTTGATCCGTAATGATATTGATTACACCCCCTATAGCATCGCTGCCATATAAAGAAGACGCTGCACCGTCAAGTACTTCAATACGGCGTATGCCGGATAGATCCATTCTATTCAAGTCAATATTTCCAGAGATATCCCCTATCAACTTTTTGCCGTTAACTAACACCAGCACATATTTGTTTCCCAGTCCGTTGAGATGAAGATAAGAACCCGTAGAATTAGGTGACACTGACAGTTGTGGCATCATAGATGTGATGACATCCGTAAAACTGCCAAAGCCAGTCCGCTGAATATCAGCAAGTGTAATCACACGGACAGGCGTTACCGAAGAGCGCAAATATTGATGGTAACCGTCACCAGTGACGACAACAGGTCCCAGCCTTACCACTTTCCGGTTTAGCAAACTGTCCTCCTGTGCCAATACCGATATCCCGAAAAAACATAATACTATTCCGATGAATATATTTTTTCTCATTCAAATCAGAACTGATGTTCTATAGAGATGATTCGGCAGCCTTCACAGCCTGGATAATGTCAGCTAACAGATCCTCTTTCCTTTCCAGCCCGATACTCAACCGTACAGCAGTAGGGCGCACATCCATAGCCAGACGCTCCTCTTCTGTAAAATGAACGAAAATAGTACTTGCAGGATGAATCGCCAGACTCTTGTGGTCAAAGAGGTTTGTAGCCCTGCGTATCAACTTCAGATGATTAATAAACTGGAATGCTGTCTCCTTGCTTTTCAGGTCAATGGTGAGCATTGCGCCGGGTAACGGACCGAATTGTCTGGTGCTTATTTCATAATAAGGATTATCTTTCAAACCCGTATAACTGACTCTTTTTATTCCAGGCACTTCCTGAAGTTGCTCTGCCAGCCATAGCGCACTCGAGGCCTGACGTTCGAACCGGAGATCAAGTGTTTCCAAACCGAGCGTTTCCATATAAGCGACCTGAGGAGTCATCAATCCTCCTAGATTTGAGATCAGTTCGGTCTTCACACGAGCCGAGAAAGCAAGTTTCCCTGCCTGTCTTGCTATACGTCTCAGTGCCGGTGAATGGGAATTTTTCCAATCGAAATGACCGTAGTCAAGCAGCAATCCTCCTAACCCCGTGGCTCCGCCACTGATGTACTTTGTACTTGATACCACTTCGATATCAACGCCGAATTCTTTAGCATGAAAGCGCGAGAAAGGTACGATAGTGCTATCAGCAATCAAGGGTACATGATGTGCATGTGCAATATCTGAGAGACTTTTGATGTCAACTACCGTCATCTGTGGATTAGTGATGATCTCAAAGAAGATGGCTACTGTGTTTTCGTCTATCTTGCTTTCAGTATCCTTCGGATCAAGAAGATTCGCATAGCGTGTTTCAACACCAAACTCACCCAGCGTATCATGGATAAAACTGATCGTATTACCGAAAAGGTACGGAGATATAATGATGTTCTTACCTTTTGCAGCAACAGTTGTAAGGGAATAACTTACGGCCGTCATGCCCATATTGAGTGCTGTCACAGTTGCTGCTCCCGTAACGGCCTGGACACGATGTTCAAGATACATTACTGTGGGATTGGAAATACGTGAATAAGCAGGATCCATACTCCTTCCGGAAAAAGCGTTTTGCATGGCCAAAGCATTGTCAAACTCAAAAGCGGCAGTATAATAGACCGGCATGGCCAGTGAGCCATAAGCATCTTTCTTCGGATAACGAGTACATAAGATTCTACTTTCGTAATCACTCATAATTTTCTTTTTTAAAATTCTTAAAGACCTGATTGCAAAGGTCGCTACATTTGGTTTCACTGGCAATACCATAAGATGAGTATTCGTATCCCATAAGTTTGGTAGGTAAAATACCCCGATGGTGGTATTACACACGTGCTGAAAAGTTGCGACCTTTGCACTGAAACCAAGACAAAATGAAGAGAAATGGCACAAATCATTGTAAATGACGAAAAACAGGAAGTTAATCTTCCACTGACATTAGACAAACTCATTGAGTTAAACCGAGTCTTACAACCGGATATGCTCACCGTTCAAGTTAACAGTGAGTTCGTTGAGAAAGAGGATTATGGTACCACCGAGTTGAAAGAGGGTGACAAAGTGGACTTTCTTTACTTCATGGGTGGCGGAAGTCCCCGGTAAATCCTATTTCCCATCCATCAAACAGAAGATAAAGAATGATTAATCTTACAGAAGAGCAAATAGAGAGATACAGCCGCCATATCCTGCTTCAGGATGTAGGTGTAGAAGGCCAGGAGAAAATCCTGCAGGCGAAAGTACTCATTATCGGTGCCGGCGGGTTGGGAGCTCCGGCTGCATTATATCTGGCTGCTGCTGGTGTAGGGCACATCGGTATCGTAGATGCTGACGTGGTAGATCTCAGCAATTTACAACGGCAGATCATCCACTTCACCAAGGATGTAGGTACGCCGAAAGTGGAGAGTGCAAAGGAAAAAATGCTGGCAATCAATCCGGACATCAAGGTGACCACTTATCATGAATTCCTCGACTCCGGCAATGCCAGAGAAATCATTGAGCCATGGGACTTCATCATTGACGGAACCGATAATTTCCCTGTGAAGTTTCTTATCAATGATGCTTGCATCATGCTGAACAAGCCTTTTTCCCACGGTGGTATTCTGAAGTTTCGGGGACAGACCTTCACTCATGTTCCGGGTACAGCATGCTACCGGTGTTTCTTCAAGGAGCCGCCACCTGTCGGAGCCGTCCCGACTTGCAGTCAGGCTGGCGTGTTAGGAGCTGTTGCAGGTATGCTCGGAACCATTCAGGCAACTGAGGCATTGAAATATATCCTCGGCATAGGAGATTTGCTCACCGACCGCCTGCTTACCTTCGATGCGAAGACCATGGTTTTCCGTACCATCAAGGTAAAGAAAAGATCCACTTGTGAGATTTGCGGTGATCACCCTACCATTGACCATCTGATCGATTATGAACAGGCTGCCTGTGATTTAAAAAGTCACGAATAGGAAACTCTGTCCATGGGAAAGGGTAAAGGCGGAAGAAAAACGATAAAACGACAAGACTATAATCAGATAATTACAGGATGAAAATCAATGATGATGTGATACAAGTGATGATTGCACAAGCCAGAAAAGATGCCCCCGTAGAAACTTGTGGCTATCTGTTAGGGAAAGATGATATCGTGACTGAAAGCTATTGGATGGAAAACATTGACCATAGCACAGAGCATTTCTCCTTTGAACCGAAAGACCAGTTTGCCGCACTGAAATACGCCCGTAGCAAAGAGCTCAGAATTCTCGCCAACTGGCATAGTCACCCGGCATCTCCTTCACGTCCTTCACAGGAAGACATCAGACTGGCCAATGACCCTCATATCCGCTACGCCATCCTCTCTCTCTTTGAAGGAATTCACTTGAATTCTTTCAAGATTATCGAGAGTAAAGTCATTGATAAAGAAGTTCACTTTGCTGAGGATTGATTTCCTCTGAATGAACGGAAACATTCACAAACGACAAAAAGTAGTATTGCAAGAAGTGAATACGAAGATATTGAAAGGAATAAATAAAGATGTACAGAATTCCATCGACATTAGACAGTGATCTCGATTATACCGAATCGCTGATCAGAAAATTCCAGGCAGGAGAAATATCCGCAGCAGAATTAAAGAGCAACCGGGTACCTATGGGCATCTATGAACAACGCAAAGACCGGCACCACATGCTGCGCGTACGTTGTGCAGGCGGACTGATTACTCCCAATCAACTGGCTCAGATAGCCTTCGTCGGCCATCAGGTGTCAGCCTCTCATCTTCACCTTACAACACGTCAGGAGATTCAGATCCATAATGTGGATATTGCCGATGCCATCCCGGCTTTACGCAAACTCGAGAAGGCTGGGCTGAGCACCGCTGGAGGTGGTGGAAACACCGTACGCAATATGACTGTTGATGACCGGAGTGGATTGACCGGTGATGAGGAATTCGATGTATATCCTTACGTTGAAGAACTGACCTCCAGGCTGATTGCTGAAAAGGACTCATTCACGATGCCTCGAAAATACAAGGTAGCCATAGACTATAATGTGAAAGATGCCCACTCTTCTTATGTCGCTGACTTTGGACTGCAAGCCAGAACACAAAATGGAAAACGGGGATTCCGTGTGCTCATCGCCGGTAGTACTTCTACTAATCCGCATACAGGATGGGAGGTTTTTGCCTTCCTGCCGGAAATTGACCTCATGCGTGCTGCCAAAGCCTTGAAAAACTGGTTTAACAGGTACGGTAACCGGCGGAACCGGCATAAGGCACGTATGCGCTACATATTCTATAAATATGGTGAAGAGGAAGCCAAAAAGTTCTACTATGAGGAATTCAAGAAGTTAAAGCAAGATGCAAGCCTTGATTTCTTCGCGCCGCCCCTGCCCCTGGAACACCATAGACCTTCATTCGCTCCCTCAACCGACAATAGCCAAGTTTTCAAGACATGGAAAAAGCGCTATGCTCACAAACAGACGACCAGGGAAGGACTCGCTCAGAATCTCTGGTACACCTATATTCCTGTAGACCACGGTAACAACCGTACTGAGTTTTTTGCATCAGTAGCAGAATTCATGGATAAATTCGGGAATGATGTTATCCGATTCACGAAGAAGGAACAAATTCAGATACGCAACATCAATGAGGAATATCTGCCTGACATCTATCACTTCTTCAAGAAAATAGGGGATTATCAGATAGACTATCCCGTTATCATCAATAATCTGATATCCTGTACAGGTGCCGATACCTGCCGGTTGGGGATATGTTTGCCCAAAGGGGCCATTGATGCCACTGCCAGACACTTGCTGGCCAGTAATCTCAATCTGGATGCTATTCCGGACTTCGAACTGAGAATGAATGGATGTACTAATATCTGCGCCAATGCGACATGGGCGGACCTGGGATTCAGCGGCCGTATCGGTCGTATGGGTGATGACCCGTTCCCGGCATATACCGTATGGCTTCCCGCCAAGGGAAGGAACCAGATCGATCTCCAACAGGGGTATGTACCGGCTAGACACATTCCTGGTTTTGTAGAGGACTACCTGCGTGATGTCATTGCTCATCAGTGCGAATATACTGACTATTATGACTATGTAGCCAATAGGGGGGTAGAAACGGTAAAGCAACTCACCGAAAAATACATAAAGGTAAAACCGTTCAACGAGGAGCCGCAAACTTACTATGACTGGGGTGATGATGAGAAGTTCAGCCTTGTCAAGTACGGACAAGCGGAATGCTCTGCAGGCCTCTTCGACATTATCGAATTGGATCAGCAAACCATTGCGGAAAAGAGGAAGGAAATAGAGTCTGGCACGGTCAAGGATATAGAGAAGACCTTACACGACATCGTATTTGCTGAAAACCGTATGCTGCTGGTTACCCGTGGCATTGACCCCCGTACTGACGATGATGTATACAATGGTTTTACAAGAGAATTCATACAGGCAGGCATCGTACCGGTCAAATACCAGATACTTACGGATAAAGCCCGCCACGACCAGAGTCTGGCAGAGGAGCAGACACTTATCTTCGAATTGTCTGATTTACTGGATGATTTATACCGGAATATGAGCGATAATCTGCAGTTTAATACAGAGAAAGTAAAGGAAACTGCCGTTCCGGAATCCTCCAAGATTGCAGCAGAGGAGAAAACTGTCCCTGAAGAGAAATCAGGGAACGTTTCAGAACCTGACGTAAAAAAGGATTTCCGGGGAGTGGCATGCCCGATGAACTTCGTAAAGACCAAGATTGCCCTCGCTCCGATGAAAAGCGGACAGATTCTGGAAATTCTCCTCGATGACGGACAACCCATCCAGAATGTCCCGGGCAGTGTGAAGAATGAGGGGCATACGGTACTCTCTACGGAAAAGACCGATAACTACTGGAAGGTTATCATCAAGAAAAAATAATTTCATTAGAAAGCCATTGATATGTCCCTTCACTATCTTCCCGTTGCCATCCCTGTCACGGATGCCCGCGTCATGATTATCGGTGGCAGCCAGGAAGGTATCAGAAAAGCCAAAAGACTGGCACGGCTCATGGATCAAGTAATCTTCATCTCGCCGGTAATACCGGAAGAAATCAGAAATTTGCCTTTTCGATTTGTAAAAAAGGAATTTGATGAAGAAGATTTACAAGGGGTAAAGGTCCTTTTTGTCTGCACGGCTGACAAAGAGCGAAACCATCGCATCAAACGGATAGCTGAAGATCTGGGAATTCTTACGAGCGTATGTGATGACCGTGAGTATTGTGACTTTATCTCACCGGCTATCTTTAGCAATGGAAAACTCTCGATTTCGGTTGGTTCGGACGGAGAGGACGTCAGGCGATCTATAAGGGTCAGGAATCGGATAAAACAATTGATTGACAAGGGTATCCTGGATATCACGTAAGATACCAGACAAGGTAAAAGACTTCAGTCACTGGAAAAATTAAAATAAGAGAGATTATGCACGACAAAAACATGACACATTTAAAGGAACTCGAATCAGAAGCAATCTTTGTCCTTCGGGAAGTAGCAGCTCAGTTTGAGCATCCGACGATTCTATTCTCAGGAGGGAAAGACTCAATCGTAGTTACCTATCTGGCTTACAAGGCCTTTTACCCCGCAAAGATTCCGTTTCCACTACTGCATATTGATACTGGACACAATTTTCAGGAAACGCTGGACTACCGTGATGCACTCGTAAGGAAACTTGGCGCTGACCTCGTCGTCGGCTCTGTACAGAAAAGTATAGATAAGGGGCGGGTAAAGGAAGAAACGGGTTACTACGCCAGCCGCAACAAGTTGCAGACCACTACCCTGTTGGATACGATCAGTGAACACAAATTCGATGCTGCCATCGGCGGTGCGCGACGGGATGAGGAGAAGGCACGCGCAAAAGAGCGCTTTTTCAGCCACCGTGACGAATTCGGACAGTGGAATCCGAAAAAACAGCGGCCGGAACTCTGGAATATCTTCAATGGCCGGAAGAATGTGGGTGAACATTTCCGGGTATTCCCGATTTCCAACTGGACGGAAATGGATGTGTGGCAATATATCTATCTGGAAAATATTCCTATGCCAAGCCTCTATTTCGCTCATGAACGTGATGTATTCAACCGTGATGGACAGTGGCTGGCTGCCCTGCCGGTCATCAAGCGCAAACCTACTGAAGAAGTGGTCCGAAAACTGGTCCGCTGCCGTACCATCGGAGACATCACCTGTACAGGTCTGACCGAATCGAAGGCAACCAGCGTGGCCGACATCATCGATGAAATCGCTTCTACCCGAGTGACTGAACGCGGAGGCCGTGCGGATGACAAACGTAGTGAAACAGCCATGGAGGACCGGAAGAAGGCAGGATATTTCTAAATCCCGGGAATTCTTCTTGAGAAATCAATATTAACGGGTAGGATATAAGAATCTTACCTCATTATTCAAAATCAACAATACCAAACAGAAAATGCCAGATATAAGAGGATATTTAAATATGGAACTGCTGCGCTTCTCAACTGCGGGCAGCGTGGATGATGGAAAGAGTACGCTCATCGGAAGACTTCTCTATGATAGCAAGTCTATTTTCGAAGACCAACTGGAAGCGGTAGAAGAAGCTTCCAAAAGCCGGGGAAATGAGGAGGTGAACCTTGCACTCCTCACGGATGGCCTGCGGGCTGAACGTGAACAGGGCATCACCATCGATGTTGCCTACCGGTACTTCGCCACTCCTAAACGCAAGTTTATTATTGCCGATACTCCGGGACACATCCAGTATACCCGTAATATGGTGACAGGTGCCAGCACGGCAGACCTGAGCATCATACTCGTCGATGCTCGGCATGGCATACTCGAACAGACCGTCCGGCATAGCTATATCTCATCCTTGTTGGGAATTCCACATATCGTTGTAGCCATCAACAAGATGGATCTCGTAGATTATTCAGAAGAAGTCTATAACCAATTGGTCTCTGACTATCAGAAAATGTCTCACACACTGCATATCCAGAACGTGGCTTTTATCCCAATCAGTGCCAAAATAGGTGACAATGTCGTAAACAAAAGCAGCAAAATGCCTTGGTATAAAGGGAAGACTCTGCTGGATTATCTGGAAACGGTACCGGTCAGTCATAAGGCCATCAGTGATTTCTTTCGGTTTCCGATCCAGTATGTCATCCGTCCTATCAGTGATCAATATCCTGACTACCGGGGGTATGCAGGCCGGGTAAGCGGAGGACTGTTGAAACCGGGTGACCGGGTCCGGGTACTGCCCTCGGGACTGGAGAGCACAGTCAAAAGTATCGATTTCACAGACCAGCATCTGGAAGAAGCATTCTCTCCGGAGAGTGTCACTATTCTGTTAGAAGATGATGTCGATATCAGCCGCGGAGATACACTGGTGAAAGCCGGCGAGGAACAACCGCAAATCGAACAGGACATCACCATGAACGTATGCTGGTTCAATGAGCGTCCGGCACAAGTTGGAAACAGATACATGATCCGGCAGTTGACCTCTGAGAGTCTGTCCGTCATACGTAACATCAACTATCGACGCAATATCAATACGTTGGAGAAAGAAGAGAGTGTGAGCGAACTGAAAATGAATGATATCGCTGAAATCACCGTTCATACGGCTAATCCACTGGTATTCGACAAATATGCAGAAAACAAGGTAACAGGTAGTCTGATCTTTATCGACCCGGATACCAATGAGACTGTAGGAGCGGGAATGATCAAGTAAACTAAGATTACGGACGAAATGGAAATCACTCAGAATCAAATTGAGCAAATCAAAGTTCTCAATGAGAAGTTCAGCAAGACCTCGGCTGAAGAGGTCATCAGTTACTTCCTGCAAATTTTCCGGGGACGTATCGCCCTTTCTTCCAGCCTCAGCATCGAAGACCAGGCACTTACGGACATGATTGTCAAGGCTGACCCGGAAACCCGGATATTTACCTTGGATACAGGACGCCTTTTTCCGGAAACTTATCAACTCATTGATCGGACGAATCTGACATATAACATCAAGATCGAAGTTTTCTTCCCTGACTACCGGGAAGTGGAACGGATGATCCGTGAAGAAGGCATCAATCCCTTTTACAATTCCATAGAAAGCCGTCACCGTTGTTGCAGAATTCGCAAACTTGAACCTTTACACCGGGCCATGCAGGGGCTGGACGCATGGATCTGCGGACTCCGGCAGCAGCAGAGCACCACACGCAAGGGGATGCAATTAGTTGAATGGGATGACATCCATCACCTCATTAAGATAAATCCATTGATCAACTGGAGTGAAGAGGAAGTATGGACTTACATCAGGAAGCATCATGTACCCTATAACAAACTCCATGACAGGAACTATCCCAGCATCGGCTGTGAGCCTTGTACCCGGGCTGTCAAACCCGGAGAGGATATCCGCTCCGGACGCTGGTGGTGGGAAGACCCGGATCATCGGGAATGCGGATTACACCAAAGGCAATGAACTATAGAATCTTCAAAGACAAGGCAGCAGGAAAGGTGATGCTCATATTGACCATTTCTTCCCTGTTTTTTGTTATCGCCATGGGAGTCGGCCTGTATATCAAGTCAGCGCCGATTCTGCACCAGTATCATTTATGGGA
>DHOX01000047.1:62093-64484 GCA_002409785.1 Prevotella sp. UBA5379
GCCGGAACATTCTGGTGCACGGCTCTGGCCATCGCCATCGCCTTGCCCATATCACTGTTCATGGCTATCTATCTGACAGAATACGCGCGGCCTGCCGTCCGAAAGTATTTCTATCCGCTGCTGGACATCCTGGCAGGCCTGCCCTCAGTTATCTATGGTGTCTGGGGGACTTTGCTTATCGTACCATGGGTGTCAAAAGTCATCGCACCGATGTTCACAAACTATAACAGTGGTTACACCGTACTGGCAGGTGGTATTGTGCTGAGCGTGATGATCCTGCCTTTGCTCATTTCCCTGTTTATGGAAATCTTCAGTAATGTTCCTAAAGACCTTCGGGAAGTATCGCTGTCACTGGGAGCCACGACCTGGCAGACCACAAAGTTTGTCGTCCTGAGAAAGGCTGCTCCGGGCATCATCGCCTCTATTGTCCTGGCACTGAGTCGTACTCTCGGGGAAACCATCGCTGTCCTCATGGTTTGTGGGAATCTGCCCATCGTACCCAGCAACCTGCTCGACGCCTGCTACCCGATTCCGGCTTTGATCGCCAATAACTACGGAGAAATGCTGTCCGTACCCATGTATGAAAGTGCACTCATGTTCGCTGCCTTTCTGTTGTTCTTCGTTATTGTGATTTTGAATCTGGGGTCTCGTATCGTTCTGAAAAAAATTAAAAACAAATGATGCTATGGTCAAAGGGAAATTCATAGAGGAAAGAATAGCTAAATTATTGATGTACATATCTTTAGCTATCGTGTTCTATTTTGTAATAAGTGTGATATGGACGATTTTCAAGCGTGGTTTTCCGGTACTTTCCTGGAAGATGGTCAGCGAATTACCAAGCGGGGGATTCTATATCGGGGGAGAAGGAGGATTCCTGAATGCCATCATGGGCAGTGTCTATATTGTAGGAGCATCAACCATTTTGGGATTGATCATCGCCTTACCCGTGGTATTCTACCTGAATGTATATCTAAAGCCTAACAGTAAATTAGGCTATGTTGCCAGACTGGCGTATGATACTCTCTTCGGTATTCCGAGTATTGTTTACGGTGCATTCGGATTTTCATTGATGGTATGGTTGGGAATGCGGGCCTCTCTGGCTGGAGGAATCCTTGTAGTCACCATGCTGATTATACCCATCTTGGTCAGAAGTATGGATGAAGTAACTAAAAACATTCCGCAAGATATTCTCGAAGCATCCTACAGCCTTGGTTCTACTCGCCTCGAAACCATCGGTGTGGTATTCCGTCAGATAGCCCCTGCCATAGCCACGGCAACCTTATTGAGCATCGGTCGGGCTATCGGAGATTGTGCCGGTGTAATGTTCACTGCAGGATTTTCCGACAACATTCCAAAAAGCCTTGGCCAACAAGCTGCCACGCTTCCCCTCAGCATATTTTTCCAACTCAGTGCACCCCAGCAATCCGTTCAGGACCGTGCCTATGCGGCTGCAGTGGTTCTCACTATCGTGGTATTGGTTCTAAGTCTCGGAGGCCGATTCATCATGAGCCATTTCTCAAAAAACAAAGTATAGGTTTGGCCATAACGGTTTAAAGATTTTCCTTTGCCATTGAAGATTCCATCTTTTTACCGTCCTGTCTATGGGAATAATGGCAGTATTCAGACGGAGAAATTCTATTATTATAGTAAACAAAACGGTGCTAAGCGACAATTGCCACCTGGCATTATTTATTTCATACACTCAACTCTCAGATCAATGCACATCATGTTCAAACCCGTAATATTATCTTGCAACCCGGTCTGCAATATTCAAATATTCTCTGTTTTTGCCACAATCTTTAAATTTACCATGATTGTGGTATGCTAAATACCATATTCTTATGATTCCTCTTTTATCAAAAAAAACGTACATTTGCCAAATAAACTGAGAAGGGAGCCCATTATATGGTTACATATCTTTTGGCAGATAATCAAGAACTCACACGAATAGGGCTAAAAGCACTCATTGGCAAGATTTCTCCAGGAAAGATAATCTACGTAGAAGACAAGTCCAGGCTTATTGAACTTCTCAAACAAAATGACCGTGTCATAATCCTATTAGACTATACTTTATTCGATTTCAACGATGAAAACAGTCTTCTCATCGTCAGCGAACGATTCCCCTTAGCAGAATGGATACTGATCAGTGACGACCTGACAGACACATTCCTGCGCCAAGTCATCTTCGCCAGTCGTCAAATCAGTATAGTCTTCAAAGACTCTCCAGTCAAAATCATCAGTGAGGCTATCTTGTCAGCTGTACAAGAGAACAGATACATCTGTCAGAGGGCAATGGAGATACTCCTGGAACAACAGAAAAAACAAGAAGTAACCACTATACTCACTCCTACGGAGACGGAAATCCTCAAAGCTATAGCGGAGGGAAAGACT
>DHOX01000044.1:0-2609 GCA_002409785.1 Prevotella sp. UBA5379
GATATCCAGGTTACCGTGCCTTCGTATGTCCTGCGCTTCTGGTTTCCATAGTCTGCCATCACCTTGACTTTCTGCCCGATCTTAACTTTTCCCAACTGCTGTGAGGTAATATATGCCCGAAGGAACATGTGTTTTATATCTGCTATCTTAAAGAGCGGTTTACCGACTGTTGCAAACTCACCCGGCTCAGTATATTTCTCCAATACTGTACCATTGATAGGAGATACGATATGACACTTCATGAGTTGGTCTAATACCTGATATTTCTGTATATCCGTGGCACTGATCTGAGAGTTAAGAGCTCTGGTGTTATTGCTTAGTGATGAAATTTGAGCAGCTAACTGGCGCTTTAAAACTCTGACAGAAGACGTCGCATCATCAAGTTGCTTGCTGTTTGCAGCTCCGCTTTTTACAAGTTTTGCAAATCTGTCTTGTTCCTGCTCCGCTTTAATCAGTTGCTGGCGTGTTACTGCTATCTGGGTCTGGACATCCGGACGCTGGTTTGCAATCGACTGCATAGTGGCACCCAGTTGGAGTGCTTTCAAAGCTAACTGGACCGTGTCAATAAGGCCTACTTGCTGGTTCTTCATCAGTTGACTGCCTTCATCCACGTTGAATCGCAACAGTTGACCGCTTTGTTCGGCAGAGACAGTTATTTCTGTTGCTTCAAAAGTGCCCGTAGCATCGTACTCTTTATCTTTTTTGCTACAACCTGCCAGTGTTACAACTATTGCCAGAATCAATATTTTTGTTGTATTCATCTTAATCGTTATTAATGTTCTTTAATTGATAGATTTCTTGCAATAATAATATTTCATGGACTGCCTTTTGCTGCCGGGCCTGATTCACGGCATTGACATCTCTCACCAACTCGTTCGTGGTCTCCGTGCCATTCTCCACCTTATTTGCTGACTTACCGTATATGCGTTCCCTCAGGGCAATGATCTGCTGATCTTGCTGGATCTGCTGCTGCAGGTCCTGTATCTTACCGTTGACGTTCTGACTTTGCAGATGGGTATCAAACAGGAATGTCTCCCGGTCGTTCTCTATCTCCTGGCGTTGGACTTCTATATTACGCAAATCATTCTTATGGGTGTAAAATGCGGACAGGTTCCAACTTAACGTTATCCCGGCTGCAAAGAGATGATTCTTCATCAAACTTGAAACCTGGCTGTGGTACATTCCAAGGCCGAAAGCGCTGAGCCTGGGCCTGATCCGGGCATTGACCGATTCTTTCTGGACATCGAGCAGATGATCCTGGGCGTCATAGAACGCTAACTCGGGCCTGTTTGACGGTGAGGACAGTTGGCTGTATTCCTGTTCCGGTATTTCCAGAACCGTCTGGTCATCCAACTTCCGCCCGATGAAGGTCCCAAGCATACCCAGGTAGGTCTGCCGGGACATGCGCAGGCTCTTTTCCGCCTGCTGGTCTTTGATCTGCTCTACCCTGATCAGGTCTGCATCCGTCTGGCTGGCCAGGCCGCCCTTGATCATATCTTCTATGGTCTTCAGACTGACAGAAAGATCATCCTGCAGGATCAGATTCTGCCTGATCTGTTCATTTAGAATAAGAATACCGAAAAAGAGTTGGTTAATGCGGTCATTGATCGCATACATCGTCACATTAAGTCTGCCCTTGTCAACATCGGCCTGAGCCTGTGTCAGGTGTTTCTTAGCCTGAATGGCTCCGCCGTCATACAGGGTCTGGTTCACCTGCACGTCCACATCTGCCATGTCATTTTTCATGCTGCCGGTCGCCGACTGTAATTGTGGCGGCAGACTGATGAGGTCCGTGAAGGCATTTGCGCCGGTGCTTACTTTTACCGTCGGCATATAGCCTTTAAGGGCGTTGCTGACCGTAAAATCACAACTCTGTGCAATCAGGTTATATCTTTTGATTGCTGGATAATTGTCATGCGCCCACTGGTGGCACTGGCCGATTGTCAGTTTTGCAAAACCGTTTACTGCCATTGCCACAAACAATACTAGGAATAATTGTCGTTTCATCTTATCCGTATATGATTGAGGTTGCAAATATAGGATGAAAAGCACACTTTCCTGTTATCTTTTGAGAGTAAAAAATGTTCTTTTTGTATGATTATAATGCTTTCATAGTGAAATATGGGCATTATTTATTATCTTTGTGTCTTATTACAGGAGATCAAGATGGAAAAAGAACAACTCAAAAGGATTACCTTCTCCCGGTTTCGCAAGATGATAGAAGAGAAAGCTGGCCACTCTGATTCAGAGCCTTTTGCGGGCAGCGGCTTTTTTGTAACTCTGAATGCTGTACACGGGATAAAAAGGATATTCAAATGCGGGATCCCCTTGCGATTTGAGGATATGCGTATGGGCTATATCAAGTCGGGCGAAGCGGACCTTATCCTGAACCTCATCCCCTGCCATGTCAAGAAGGGGATGCTGATATACATAAGCAGTGAAAGTATCATGCAGGTGGATCATTATTCCGATGATTTTAACCTTGAGGGATTTACCCTTCCCAACGATATGCTGAACGTATCTTTGCATGGTGATGTCCCTTCACTGATGACTTTTGACATGTATGATGTCCGCCTTATGCCTTCGGAAGAAGAGATAACCATATTCAA
>DHOX01000044.1:2826-28465 GCA_002409785.1 Prevotella sp. UBA5379
CTGGTCAGCGCCCTGGTTCATTATTATAATTACCTGTTTGTCAAATATAATAAGAGTGAAGACCGAAGGAGATCCCGCGAGAGGGACATCTTTAATAAATTTATCTATCTGGTGAACCGCTCTCATGGCATTGAACGCCAACTTGATTATTATGCGGACAAGATGTTTTTGTCTCAGAGGTATCTGGGATCTATCATCAAAAAGGTCAGCGGGGTTACTGCAAAAGAATGGATCGATCGTGCGGCAATAACGGAAATCAAGGTACTGTTGAAGCATAGTGACAAACAGATAACCCAGATAGCCGATCAACTGCATTTCTCTAATGATAGTTTTTTCAGCAGGTTCTTTAAGCGGCTGACCGGGACTACTCCCAAAAAGTATCGGGAAAACAGTTGATTTGCCGTAACCTCTTCTCGTCCGTTAGGGAGAACCATCGGGATCAGTACTTCTCGAAATCGAGTTGCAGCAGACTGTCACGTAAGATCATACTGTTCTCATTCAGGTGAAGGATCTTGAAACGGTCATCCAGAAAATTGATGCCAAAAGCCTTTACCAGGTCAGTATTCTTCAGCAGGGAGTCCTCATGCCAGTCATGGATATAAGGATGATAGAGCCTCAGCGTATCCCTGTACCGTTGATGAAGGAAGAAGATATTCCCATTTCCAACATTGATGAGTTTGCCTTCCACTCCCCAGAAACATGCGGTCCGGGACAGGTCTTCCACCCCTCCCGTACTCAGCGTATCTATTTCCTTGAGATGCCAGAACCCATCCAGTTTCCCGTTACTGTAAGTATGCAGGTCGCAGGAAGCCAGCACTATAACTCCTAAAATCAGATACAATAGTTTTCTCATAAAATTCCGATCTTTACCACCGACAATTGAAAACCTTTGTTGTTGCCATAGATCCCACCGGCATCCAGCCCGAGGGCACCTTTGACCACCCACCCATGGCTAAGGGCATAATTCAGTTCAAGCATCATGCTGAAATCCTTCCTCACGGGCAGATACGGTCCCGTGTATGTCCCCCAACCCTTCTGGAAGGTAGCCAGGACACGATAGGACAGCAGATGGTCAGGAAGGATCTCTCCCCTTTCATCCATCCGTGCATTCAGACAACCGTCGAAACCGAAATGCCACGCTACAAAGCGGTTGTCCTCCACGCGGTTACGGTGATCACTGTTATAGAGAGGGGAGCGGAACAGCGGGTTTCCCATCACCTGTCCCCAGTGCTGCCAGGAACAGTAAATATGGTGGTTGCAGTAGTCATCGTCACCGGCAATATGATAGGACTCCAGCGTGCCATGGTCGTGATAGATCGGTCCGCTCTGATATTTGGTATACAGGTATTCTGCCACCACATCTCTCAGCCAGGTGCCCCTTTTCAGATTCAGTTCCGATCCCAGCATAATATCCTTGAAATCATAAAGATAAAACTTCCATTTCTTCTTCTCGTTCCACTCGCTGCCATGGCCATAACCGTCATAGTCCAGGAAGAACATCTGGGAATGGTCCTCGAAATAGTGATCCCAATAGAAGGAGATGTCGTAGGAGGGCTGGTCATAACGGATCCGGCCGACCCAGCTGCCTAACTGATTACCTTCTGCATTGGCAAACTTCCCCTCACCGGGATCACCACCGCCGCCCCAGAACACGTTCCAGCAGTCTTTCAGGCCATCACCTCCCTTCACCACTCCGCTGCCGGGGGTATAACTCCTGCCACCAAACTGGGTAGCCATCTCCAGGCCCAGCTCCACGGTCAGGGGTCGTTCCGGATCCCCCACCCTCAGATACCCGGCCTTGGAATGGTAGAGCACCTGCTGGCAATACATCGAATGCTTGCCCGTAAACTTCCTCTGCCAGGCATCATCCGTAAACATCCCGTATGCGATATGTCCCTTGATATAGAGCCATCTCCATATCTTCGTGTATTCCGGCAGCGCAATCCTTACCTGAGGCACCGGCCGGGCGTTGATCCCCAGGGCCTGTGAGCCCGATGATAAGTTTGCGTTCTTGAGCTGCAGCGGATATTCCTTCGCTCCGACGGTCAATGCCCCATGCAGCCATCTCCCCTCCACGTAAGCCTGTTGCAGGACCAGCGTGGAAGTATAGTTATAGGTCGCTGCCATTTCCATGCCGCCTCCCCACGAGATCTTCCGAATCCCCGGAATGCTGTCCTTTTTCTCAACTCCTGCCAGGAAATATCCGTTGGATCTCTCCAGTGAGGACAAACCGTACTTATTTGCGTTCAGCCAAAGCGGCGTCACCCGGTCAGACCATGAACTTTGGGCCTCTACCTTATATCCGGCCTCCTGTGCCCACATGATTGCCGGCACGCAACAACTCCATAAGAAAAGAAATATTCTATATTCCATATCTTTTACCATCAATCCCATCTCGGCCCTCAATCCCCTGTTCCGCACCCGGCGTTCTTACATCATGGACCAGCCCCGCATCAAGAGACAGTCTGGGATTCTTCTACATCTCTTGAGAGGTACTGAGAGGAAGATCATGAGCCTTTTATTTTTGCCAGGCTTCTATCCTGGCTTTGATCAGTTTTAAGGGTAAACGATGATTCGATGCAGCCAGTTCCTTAAGCTTAGAGACAGCTCTGGATCTTGAGAGAACACGACACTCCACCAACTGATCAAATACATTAGCATCATTAATGACAATATTCATCTCATACGAGTTCAAGTTCTTTCCGCACGTCCTCTAAAGAACAGTCAAGCAGTACAGCTGCCTTAGAATAAGAAATGAGGTCACAAGCCAAAGCTTTATAGACCAAACGGGAAAAGCGATTTGACTGATCAGAATGATAAACACTTCGTTCCACTTCCTTCTTAAACCGTTTGTCTCTATTCTTCATCATACAAAAATACCGATACCGCAGTTCACTGATAATGTCCAGGTATTTTGCCTTAAACATGAGCGCATCCACAGACACGCCAAATCTAAGTTGGATATCCCTCAGTTCCTTAAGAGAAATATCATGCCGTTTATTGCCAATTATATCCAGAAAAACCTTAGCAGGGATCAGCAGTTCATTGGCAAAGGTAGAGCACAAATGTTCCTTTTCCTTTAGTTCTGTTCCCTCCCGGAAATGGAGCAGGATATGTCCCAACTCATGTAAAGCAGTCAATCGCTTTCTCTCTACCGTATAATGCCGGTTCAATACGATTATAGGCCGATGATCATCAACAAGACCGCACATCCCGTCAAAAGCATCCAAGGCCTCAATTTCTATCACTTTAATTTGGTGGTTCTCAAGTAATTCAATGACAGACGGTATGCCCTCTTCGCCTAAATTCCAGTCATGTCTGACCTTCTCTGCCAGATCCATCACATCCTTCTGGTCCTTGATCTTGTCAGAAGATAGAGAATACTCAAATTCAGAATCAATCCCGAAAATCTTTTCTATCTCCGAATATCGTTCTATCCGGTCCCTTACCGTTTCACGGATAGACTCTGTCTGTCTGATTCCCAATCCTGACTTCTTGCGAAATTCTATACACTTCAACGGATCATGAAACGGACGCACAAAATAGTCTGCCTTCACTCCCAAAGCATCAGCCAAAGCAATATGTACAGAAGAATCAGGAAACATTTTTCCACCCTCATATTTGGAAATGGCCTGTTTGGAAACTCTGTTCCCCATTCTCTTGCACAACCCATCCATAGAAAAGCCTCTCATAACCCGGGCGTTCCTAAGTCTTTGACCGAATAGTTTTCTCAATTCCATTTCTGCTGACATAGCTCTTCTTCCTTTAGTTTACAAAACTACTAATATTTCCGCACATTGTCAACCTTTTCCTTAAGTTTTTTATAAAACTATGATAATCATTCCTGTTTATCATGATTGCTATCAGGATAGCACTATGCACATCCATCATCATATTCCTTAGCCTTCTCCATATCCAAAGTGGTAGGAAGAGCATATTCTGCAAAAAAACTGCATAAAAGCATAAAAATATGCTTAAACGTGCTTGTTTCTCAAAAAAAAGTATTATTATAGGCCGGTATTAAAAAACACTCAGACGAAAAGAGGAATTCTGAGGAAATATCTAAACCTTTAAACCTAACAACATGGAGAATACTTTAACCGAAGAGGAAGAGCAGATCGGTGAAGTACAACTGACTTCACCCAGTGTATCACGCGCCATCTACAGACGCTATTTCAACAAATCATTCATCTTTGATGACCTTAACGAATACATGAACCACGACCGCAGGTTCAGGTCTGAAATGCAACAGCTGTTCACCCATTATGCTATCGGCGATGACCGGTTTGATTTCGGCAGGATCACGGACCTGGGTTGTGTGCCGAGCAGGATGGAGAACACGGTCATCCAACTCATTGTCCATAATGCCAGTCCCGAATACCTGAAGCTGAAGAAGTCAATGAAACCTTTCCCAGAGCGGGATGGTTTCTTCCATTTCATCTGCTCCGCCTTCAGGACCCTTCCCGGCACCAAGCGATGGTTCAAACTCGCCCACTATTTTAATGTGGCGGCCAAGGCAAGGAAGGACAACCAACTGAAAGGGTTGCATCTGAACCATCATCCGGCCGATGCCTGAAGGTGAGTCAAAATGGAATTACGATCCCCTACATGTTACGAATCGTAATTAACAAAGATAAAAGCCATATTTAACCCATATAGATATGGGAAAGATATGGCTTTTATTGGGCCTTACCATTATCCGCTTACAGATTATGAGTAAGGTCTTTCAAAAATAGAGTTTTGATACACTCTCCAGATGGTCATAAAGTAAAAGACATCTCCATTATCCGGGATAGCCGTCAAATTCCGCCTCTCCCATCAGGAATTATTATCACCCGTCACCCACCCCAATGGTGCATCTGCATCATCTCTATGGTGCATTCAGCCACCCTGTATGGTGCATCCAGCTCATCCCAATGGTACATCGCGATCGATGCTATAGTGCATCGGAGTTAACACTGTGGTGCATAGGATATGCCTTCATTCAGATCAGATCAAAAGGAGATTGACACCATCAAGGGTCAATTATGGGAAAAACAGCAAACGGCAGTCTTTTTATGCATACTCATAAAACTCATGAAGAAATGAAATGGGATAAGGATTAAACCACTTACGGTTGTATCATCTAAATTACTACTGGAACCGGGAAACGTCTAAAAAAAACATCAAAAGTTTCAATTTCATATAGAAATACATCAGAAAATATTATGATGCAGAAGGCTAGAAAATTAGAGGAGCATCTTTTGTATATCTAATTTTAAGATCAGGTCCTTTTAGAATAATGCCCCTTTTAACTAAAAAGCACCGGTCCGTTGAACCGATGCTTTTTTCAGGAAATAAAAAATCAATTGATTTCTTACTCGTTAGAAATAGCCGAGTATGCCTGTACTAATGCTACTTCTCCTCACGAAGTTACCAATCTGGCACGTCTCCATTATTATCAGTTCAGAACTGATCACAGAAAACTCCGATCCTCTGCATCAAGGAAGGATACCCTTTGCATAGTTAGTAGACTTGAAATCAAACTGGTATCCCATTTGCTTATTATATAAAGGACTGCTTTTCTTTAAAAGGAGGAATGTCAGATCAGGCAAACTGCCGTCTGCTTTCCGCGGTCCTGTCAACTGCTGATAATCAGTGGTGTTTTCAAAATCACCAGAAGACGGAGAATAATCGTAAGGCAAAAAAGAATTATTCACGATCGTACACTTCGTCTGATCAATTTGAGTAAAATTTCCTTTTACTCCGGAAAGTGCTATATTATTGACCAGTACATGATCATAGCCGTCCACATCCACAGCATCATCCCAGGACTTCTGGTTTACCATGCAGAAATTATACTTATTATAACAAGCGGTATTATTATACCAATCATCACCATTGAGATGATGGTTAGCATAAAAACCATTGGCCTTGTTATGATAAGCGATGCAGTTCTCAATAGTATTCACAGGAGCTTTAATTTCTGCAGGCAACGCCCTTAGGCCATAGCCTCCCCCCTTGAAACCATTGCCATCACCTTCACTTAAATTACTAAAATTCTTATACCCATTATAAAACGACCAGCAATGATCGAAAACCACCGAAGCATAATTGTTGATACAATCATATCCATCATCACTGTTACACCATGCCCTGCACCCTCGGAAAACATTTCCGGTATCCTCTGCACGCACATGGCATCCAAATCCATCAGTATTGCCGCCTATACCACCTTCAGATACACAGTCATAGTTGTTATAAGCATCGCAGTTCAGAAAAAGGTTATTACTACCCTTAGTAACATAAAATCCGATGCCCATCCCGTCATGTACGGCTATATCTTCAATCACATTATCATGATTTCCACGGCGGATAGTAACCCCCTCCGATTGTGTATGTGTAGTGATCGTGACCTGGGTGCCAATAACATCAAAATTCTTCAGATGCAGATAATCTGCATGGATATAGAATCCCGCCACCCTGTATCCTACGGGTTTCACATTCGAGAAATCAAATACCGGCCGTTCGCCCGGATACCCGAAATAGCAGATAGGTTTACTTTCTGTCCCACTCTTGGTCAAATCAAAAATACAAGCATAAAGGGACTCCTGTATATCTGTATAGGTATTGACCTTGTACGTACCACCACGGAAATAAACGGTGTCACCAGGTGAAGCAATATCCTGGGCATGAGCAAATGAAGCAATAGGTGAATCTATCGTACCTTTGTTATGATCATTTCCTGTAGGAGAAACAAAAATCGCATTTGTATTCACCACAGGGTTATTCACAATCGGCTGACTTACAGCAGATACGCCATGATCTCCACAACTACACAAGAGTACAACGCAACTGAAGAAATCCAAGTAACAGATTACTTTTTTCATTGTTTTTATGTTATTGATTGTTTTAGTAGTTATCTTATTAAGTACGAGTCAAAATTAAGAATTAAATCTGAAAGACTCATAACATTTTACCTTTATTAACTCGATTCCTGTTAATTGAGCCGTAAATACCAAGCGATACATCTCACTGATCATCAGTAAAATAAATGTCAACCACATTTATTCAGTTGACCCTAAAGCAAAGCATCCCGTCCCTTCAGTAGGCTTCGCCGTTCTTTTCCGAGATCACGTTCCAGACCGTCAGCCAGATAATCTTCAAGTCCAGGAGGAATGACCAGTTCTCGATATACCAAAGGTCCTTTTTCACCCTTTCCTCCATCTGCCACAGTTCGTGCGTTTCCCCACGACAGCCGGTCACCTGAGCCCAGCCAGTGATCCCAGGTTTCACGAAATGACGCACCATATATTTGGAAATAAGCTGAGAGTAAATTTTCGTATGACTGAGCATGTGAGGACGAGGGCCCACAATTGACATCGTGCCCGTGAACACGTTCCAGAACTGCGGCAGTTCATCGATATTCGTATGCCGCATGAAATTACCAAACTCCGTCTTCCTCGGGTCATCCTTAGTCGCCTGGACACTGTCCGCCTCATCATTCACCTTCATGCTACGGAACTTATAGCACCAGAAATCCCTGCCGTCCAGCCCGGTCCGCCTCTGTCTGAAGAACACCGGCCCCGGCATTGTGAGTTTGATGATTGCACCTACAATCAGATAGATCCACGGAAAAAGGCACAACAGAAACATCCCCGACACGACCACGTCAAACACACGCTTAAAAAACTTATTAACCGGACGGTTCAGCGGAATCTCACTGATATACAGCACCGGCACATCACCGTAGAGAGCCATGTTCATCTTCCGCTTCAGATAATTACGAACGTTCGGAACACTATAGAACAGCACCACGTGATACGTGCAGCATTCGATCAACTGCCGTATCTCCTCTGCCCTCGCAGAAGGCAGACTGCAATACACGGCAGAGATTCTGCCGGGATAACCGTCCAGCCAGGCATTCACCTCAGATACACCTCCGAGGTAAGGAATCCCTTCCAGAAAGTCCTCCTTCGGAGCATCGGCGAAATAACCTTTCAGGCAGTAATTGTAAGACGCGTCATCCCGCATCGCCGCATACAGGTCCTCCAGGTTCGAGCTCTGTCCCACGAACAGCACCTCATGTTTCACGCCCTTCCGCCTCCGGTATGCCAGCAACATCCTCCGTCCGGCCAGATGACCCATGGAGAAAAGAATGAAGAACAGGCCGTAATACAGGATCCAGTAATACCAGTTCAAAAGAACCGTGCAATGCAGGAAACACACACAACTCAGGGACAGCACCATGAAGAACGTCCAGGTCTTGATCAGTCTGCCGGTCACCGACAGATTGGTAGACTGACGCAGATGGAAAACCGGCGGGAAAAAATGAATGCTGATCAAATAAGCAAAACAGATCACCAGCCAGAAACTCTTGATCCTCGTAAGCGGAGAGTTGACAGCCTCCGTAAAAACCCACGTGTAAATGTTCAGGAATAGCAGATCCGCCACAGTCACCAAGCCTCTCAGCAGACTGCCGTTCCGGTTGCTTAGTTCATGTACATGAGATGACATAATTAGGATCTACTGATTTATTTTTGTTTTCCGATAGCAAGAAACAGTATTTTCTCAGCATCAGACTTCGGTTTTAAAAAATCCCCGTACTATTCAGCAATACTCTTGCATCTCCCGTCCAACACATCCGATACATCTGCACTGTTATCGGTCTACACAAAACACCTCTTTCCGGTACTCCCAAATAACTCAGGAATTCTTAGATCTATTATTTTTTAGCGGCTGTTCAGATTAGGGTGAAGAGCTGTCGTACGAGAGAAGCCGAAGCAAGAGGCAAAGAGGTAATCCCCCACAATCCTGAAGTACTCCGGTAAGATCAATGGTTCAAAGATAGCAAATAAAATGGAAACGAGCAATGAATTATCGTGTTTTTTATGGAAAAGAAAATCAATCAATAGAAACAACTATTTTTGTTAATTAAATCGAAACCCTAAACGAGGTTTACGGACAAATAATAAAGCAGAATGATATACGGACCCTTCGGAACCTCCCCCGTCAGACACCCTTCCCTATCCTCCAGAGGCACCAGCATCCGGTCATCCCTCAGGCCGAATATCACGGAAAAAGTTAAAAAGATCTTGTTCCTTCCTCGATAAGTTGACCATCTATCCTCAAGAAACGATTAATCATGAAAATGGAATACCACTCCAGAAGTTTAACCCTGCATTTTTCTCTAATCAATTGTCCATATTTCTTCTTAGTATTCTTTTGTGTCTCCTCTCAGGAATCATTGAACAACCCAACGATATTACCATCACCAAAGATAAAAACATCAAGATAATCCTACGATGAGAAATAATTTGAACAGAAACGCTCATTTGAACCATTTCCGCACTCCACCATGGTGAGAGCAGGTACCTCTATGGCTCTGACTGAAACTATAGGTACCATCATTACAGAGAGCTGTTGCCCCTGCCGGGACGGTATTGTAACGGGTGGGTGACTGAATCCGTCTGCCTGAAGAATTGTTGTAATACCTTATTGAGCCCGTCGCATAGGGCTGTCTATCTGTAACACGAATATGGCGTTTACTGAGATACCGTGAAGAGACATATCCGATGTTGCCTCTATAAGATACCGGGATCCATTTGCAATTACAGTCATCTTCTACGGTAACTTTTGTTCCTTTAGGCAGCCGGGTGACAACGGCAGATTTCGCCGTTGCAGACTTCCGCATATTCAGGCAGATAGTGGTGTACCTCACCCCTGTCTGCGCAGGACACAGGAGGGAGAATGCAAATGCAAGTAAAAAAAGGAAATATCTATATGCCATGTGTGAATTAGTAAATATCCAATTAACAGAATCTTAGCAACCGTATTTCAATAATGTCAAGAACACCTTATTTTCAACAGGAATACAGGATCATTGATGATACTTTCAATAGCATTTTCTTGTTCTAATCCCCTTCACGGCACTATCTGCTGCAATGAAATTATTCATAACCGTCATGACGAGACTATAATGAGGATATTGCAACACCCGCTATAATCACTTATAACCTTTCCCTCTGGTTTTTCGGGAAAATACAGGCCTAAGAATTCTCTTTCGTATGAGCTTAGCAATATTTCCTATACTTAGTCCATATTTTTTTCTTACTCTAAACCAATGAAAAATATGATGATGACAATAAAAGACATCACGTCCAATGTCGTACATGATGTATGACTTTATTTTATCATTCAATTCATACTTCAACTTTTTCCAATAAAATCTGTCCAGCAATCCATCAGGCTCCTCAGCCAAGAAATCAGCATACCATTTCCGTACAGGTGCCCAAACACTCAGCCTGTCATCCACTAATGAAGTATCTGCCGTAATTTGAAAGGGACTATATCTGAAGCAGAATCCTGGTTGACAGGTATTCGCTATACCTCCCGTCCGGGCTGCTATCAGAGGGGTCATGCAATCAGAATGCCAGGCATAGGGCAAGTCAAAATACCCTCCTCTTTTCTGAAGCGAACTAACACGATATAAGAAATCACCAATCCAGGTTTCCCGGCCATGCCATTGATGCCATAATAGCGAATAGGCACTTTCCCATTCAGGTGCTGCAGCCTGAACACCAATGATATTTGAATTCTGATCTATTTTCCATGCACGCATGTGATAAACATCCAGTCCCGGATGCCTCCGAATCAGTTCATTATAGTCCCACAAACAATCCGGCAGTAATTTATCATCATCACCCATATTTATGACAAACTCACCTTTTACGTATTTCAAGCAATCATTCCAGTTTTCTACTAACCTTTTCGCACCTAATCCAACTTTGCGATAATGATATTGAATACGGCTGTCATGGTATTGGGCAACAATACTGCCAACACCTTGTGGTGAACCATCATTAACAATAATCAGTTCAAAATCTTCATAGGTTTGATTCAAAATACTGTCGATACATTCTTTAAAGAACTGTGTCTTATATGCAGGCACTATAATACTGAATTTTATATTGTGGCCCATTACCATTACTTTTCAACTACAATTAACCGGTTATATCCCATGATACCATTTTTATTATCCGTAGTACTGTCAGGTCCATAGAAAGATCCAGGTTACGGAAATCACCTCCATCTGCCTTCGCATTTCCAATGCCAGTATCGGTCATTTTTTAATGAGTTCTTCGTTCCGACCTGTTCCAAAAGAAATTGCCCATCCGATAACCGTAAGAGAGCAGTAAACTTGCCCGGTCAATACGGGAGACCCATTTTCCTTTAAGAATCTTTCTCAATTCTGAGACGGACAATTTCTTGACTAAAGGGATTTGATCTGCACAGATATTCTCAAAAGGCGAATAATCTACATCCTTGAGTCGGAAGTTCTGCAGGCTTTCTATAGAAAATACCGTCCAAGTATAAAATATCTGTTCCGGAATATGAAAATTCATGATTAAAGATATAAATGCTTTCAGAATTTTCTCATTATAAGACACCCTTACCGTGATAGCAGCCATATCCACATCTTTTTTTAATACAGGTTCATAACAAACACCAGTTCTCTTATAGCCTTCCGTAGTAGGATAAGGACACAAAGAGAAATAATCCTCAACAAAAAATGTCAGTTCGGGACTGACCTTAATATCATGTATATAAATATTATAATGTCCAAATTCCCCCGGAATCACATCAGGTCTCACCGACCAATAATAAGAATAGCACTGTACAATGCCAGGTTTAACCGTTTCCCTTATTGTATTGATCATGAGCCTGGTCGTACCTAGCCATCCCACATCTACCAAAGCACACGGACAAGCATCAAAAAGTCCCTCTTGATCAAAATATCCTGTACACAAGTTGTATTGAACTCCAGCCGCTTTCTGCCAAATCGCATATATATCCGGTCTGAATACAGCATCTAGAAATTCCTGCCTCTGTTTCTTTGTCGTTACCTTCACAAAATCAAAAGTGATGCCAAGTTCACATAACAGTTGTCTCGACAGCTTGAGACAGCCTAAAAGTTGGTCAATATAAAGCCATTCATTAACAAAAATCAAGTTGAACTGTTCTCTATTTGCCCGATATAAATAAGGCAAAATTAAAGAAGCACGAGACACGAAAAGATATTTCAGTGTTATCCCGTCATGCGGGAGCCAACTAGCAATTTTTTCAAGGATATAGCTATCACGTGAAAGGAAATACAATCTTTTCAATCCTCTCTTCCTGGCATCAGCAAGAAGATACCTGACGTATGGAATATAAGCAGCTGACAAGAAATCGACGGCAATCCTTGAAGCGGATGTATCCAGAAACTCTGATCTAACAGTTCTCTCCATTCCTGCCAATAAGGATAGGTCATAAGCATCCGAAAGCATAACGGATAGTTTGTCCATACTTTTCTCCATATCTGTATAGGGTAAGAAGAGCCGGTGAATCTTGATGCCTTTCTTCTCTGGTATTTTGCAATCGCTATATTCATTATCACCGCAATGAATCCATTCGTCAGGATGAAGTTCTTCACGGACATAATCAAATAAAGAACCATCATCCTTCCGACATCCGATCTCACTACTGACATAAACACGATCCTTCTCTTTGAATATTCTTTCACGTACAAGAACCCGTTGGATAAAATCCCTGTACAAATACATATCAGAGATAAAAGCTATCTTATAACCCTTCCTCCGATATTCGTCAAGGACTGATACAGCACAATTATTTCGAGTCAACTGTTCTGCCTCTATTTTTAGCTCCATTCTTATGAGGGCCTCTGCGGTATATTCCGGGAAAGATTTTATATCAGACGTTGCATAAACATCATCAAGAACATAGTTTTTATCCAACCCTTCAACATTCCGACTTATACGCCATTTAATGAATTCATCCTGACGTGCCACATCACCCGGATATAGATGTTTAGCCATCAGTGAAAAGATCTGGTCCGGTTTCCCACACCGGCGAATCAGAACAGTATCAAAGATATCAAAAGAAGCTAATTTCATTATCATTCAGAAAAAATTATCCTTATGACGTACTCGATAACCGCAATTTTTCAATCCTATTGACACTACAGAGATTTTTTTATAAAAGAAGGATCTATAGGCAAAATACCGCTAACATCTAACATTATCAAAAAGGTACCGGAGTGACGATCACTCCGGATCCTCATTTATTCTGAAAGACTTTTGCGATACCACTCGTAGAGCCGTTGGACACCATCTTCAATTTCTACCTGATGATGCCAGCCCAGCCGGTGGAGTTTGCTCACATCAATGAGTTTGCGCATCACACCGTCCGGTTTGGAAGAATCAAAGATAATCTGACCTTCAAAACCTACTGTCTTTGCTACCAGTTCACTCAGTGCCCGGATAGTCAGTTCCTTGCCTGTACCCACATTGATATGGCAGTTGCGGATCTCACCCAGCGACGGGATGGCACCGCCTCTGCCCTCACTGTTATTGCGGTTGACCGGACCGTCCGTCTTCACGCCATAGAACACGCTCGAATATTTTTCGATGCCGATGATGTCCTTGAAGTCCACATTCAACAGCAGGTACACACTCGCATCCGCCATATCCTCACTCCAGAGAAACTCCCGTAAGGGCTTTCCGGTTCCCCACAGGGTCACCTTATTGTTTTCGATGCCATAGAATGCCAGCGCCTTGAGAATCCTCTCCTTAGGATTGTTACCATCTACGTTGCCTTCCCCTATCGTGGCAGCCAGCTTGCTGTCCGGATTGACAGGACGCTTGTCCATATCCGTCCGTACCGCATCCCAATTGTCATCGTGCAGAAGTTTAGAGAGGTAGATCTTACGCATCATGGCCGGCATCACATGGGAGTTCTCCAGGTGGAAATTGTCATTCGGCCCATAGAGATTGGTGGGCATCACGGCGATATAATTGGTTCCATACTGAAGGTTATAGCTCTCGCACATCTTCAGCCCCGCGATCTTCGAGATCGCATACTCCTCATTCGTATATTCCAGCGGGGAAGTCAGGAGTTCATCCTCCTTCATCGGCTGAGGGGCATCCTTAGGATAGATACACGTCGAACCCAGGAACAGGAGTTTCTTCACGTGATGGCTGTAGGCATTGGAGATGACATTGCACTGCATCTTCATGTTCTGCATGATGAAGTCCGCACGATACAGCGAGTTGGCCATGATACCGCCCACGAAGGCAGCCGCCAGCACCACGGCATCAGGACGCTCCCGGTCAAAGAAAGACTTCACCGCATCCTGATCCGTCAGGTCCAGTTCACGGTGGGTACGCCCCACCAGGTTATGATAACCCCGGGACTCAAGGTTCTTCCATATCGCCGAACCCACGAGGCCGTGGTGACCTGCTACATAAATCTTACTATTCTTATCCAATAATGACATGATCAATGTTTTTTATATCCGTTATTCCGGCATCTGCGCACGCAGATAGAGTTTCTTCACATATTTACGGTCATGGTCAACCATCAGCCTGACCAGTTGGGTAAATGTCGTCTGCCGCGGGTTCCAGCCCAAGACGCGCTTCGCCTTGGAAGGATCACCCAGCAGCTGGTCCACCTCCGCCGGGCGGAAATATTTCGGGTCCACCTCTACCAGCACACGGCCCGTAGCCGTATCGATGCCCTTCTCTTCCAGGCCTTCTCCTTTCCATTCGAGGTCGATGCCCGCGTCATGGAACGCCAGGGTACAGAACTCCCGGACGGTATGCATCTCCCCCGTAGCGATGACGAAGTCATCCGGCTCCGGCTGCTGCAGAATCATCCACATACACTCCACATAATCCTTTGCATAGCCCCAGTCACGGCGTGCACCCAGATCACCCAGATAGAGTTTGTCCTGATAGCCTTCCGCAATGCGGCAGGCTGCCAGCGTGATCTTCCTCGTGACGAAGTTTTCGCCACGGCGCTCACTTTCATGATTGAAAAGGATACCGTTGCAGCAGTACATCCCATAGCTCTCCCTGTAATTCTGCATGATCCAGTAGCCATAGAGTTTGGCCACTGAATACGGGGAACGGGGATGGAAGGGTGTCGTCTCCTTCTGTGGGACCTCGGCCACCTTGCCGAAAAGCTCCGACGTGCTTGCCTGGTAGATCCGGCATGAATGCGTCAGACCGCAGATGCGGACAGCCTCCAGCAGACGGAGCACGCCTACGGCCACGACGTCTGCCGTATACTCAGGCACGTCAAAACTCACCTTTACATGACTCTGGGCGGCAAGGTTATAGATCTCCGTCGGCTGGACCTCCGAGATGATCCGGATCAGCGATGACGAGTCCGTCATGTCCCCCCAGTGGAGGTTGACCAGGCGTTTCTTTTTCATATCCCTCACCCACTCATCCAGGTAGAGGTGCTCGATACGACCCGTATTAAACGATGAAGAACGGCGGAGAATGCCGTGAACCTCATAACCCTTATTGATCAGGAACTCTGCCAGGTATGATCCGTCCTGGCCCGTGATGCCCGTTATCAGGGCTACTTTCTTTTCCATTGTATATTTATTTTTCAAGATAATTCAACCCCCTCTAAAATAAAGGTAAACCGTGAAGGAACGGTGGCAAGGCCAGTATGCGGCTCAACCCTCATTGTTGCGATCCATGACCAAATGAAGAAGAGGATAGTTTTGTTTCAGGCATTCCTGAATATCTTTCGTTTTCCCTTGCAGAAAGACCTATCCACTGACAAAAGGCTTTTCAATCTTCTTGATGCCATGCGCCCCTTTTTGATAAATCACCGTTTTATGAACCTGACCGAGAGCATTTTCCATACCTTACAGCACAGAAGCGGTCTATTGCAAAGATACATTTTTTCTGTGATACCGGGTCATTTCTGATCACTTTTCTTTAGTCCCTGAAAAGATATTCCCCAAAATGTTTCACGGAATGAGCATTTTTTAAGGATGAAAGCCCCTGATTTACGAGGAAATACGCCGGCTATCCAACAGAGAACGGATGAGAGCCTATCTCAACCGGCATACCCGGATACCCAACTGGCTCGCATGGCCGCCCATATACTGGAACAACGTCATAGGTTCCAAGACCACCCGGTGATGAATACTGGAAGCATTCAGAAGATGCAAGGTACCGTTTTTGTTCCATACGGCAATGCCGACATGAGCGATATCCAGTCCTTTCTTATTTGTAACAATGGCAATAATATCACCATTGCGAACCGCCCTACGCATTAGCCTGGCATTCCCCAGCAACCGTTTGGGAATATACCGATAAGTTTTACCATTGATGCCCGTTTCCATCTTCCGTATACCTTTGACCCATTCAGGATGAACACTAAGCATGTGATAGTCCTGCCAATGAACAGACATATAGTTGACATCAATTTTCTGAACCGCAGAGAAAGGAGGATCAGGTGTCTGAACATCAGTTACAATTCCTTCCCTGACATTGTCATTGATCCAAACCGTAAAATAATGTTCCCTGTCCACATAGCTAATATGTCCGCCAATGTAACGAACATGAACCAGACGATCACAGAAAGCCGTGAATGTAAATTTACCAGACTGAGCGCATAATGCCAGAGCAGCTGCCTGTTCAACAAAAGTCGTACAGTCTACCCCACTGACCTTCACGACCAGTCGTTCCCGGTCGGCCCGATCAAGAGTACTCCCCACATAGGGCGTCCCGATAAACTTCCGTCCAAAATAGAGCATCCAGTCAGCAGGCTTTTTTTTCAACCCTTTTGCTTCCTGAAGCCATTGGGTTATTTTCACCCTATCCGAGTTTGAGCAACTGACCCCTTCCTGGGCCTGAGCAGGAAACAGCAATATACAGAAGAAAAAGAGCAACAATCCTATTTTTTTCATATTCAACCAAAATTAAATCCTACATAGAAATTCAAAGAGCCAAAATAATTTGTTGCCGAGAAGCGGTTCTTCTTATAGTTATAAGAATGAAAAATAGCGCTGCTCCCGGCGTACCAGCGTGTATTATTCCAAACAATCCCGAATCTGCCGATACCATCCAGATTAAAATTATGAATACTGAAGTCACGGAATGTAAAATGATTATGCTTCTCATCCCCTTTCGTATAATTATAAGCCATAGCGAGAGACAGACTTGCATTGAGAAGCCAGTTTTTAGCAAACACCCAGTTGTAACTGTATCCTCCACTGATATTCCAGTCCGTATAGTGTACACTTCCTACGAACTGAGTACTATCCAATCCCAATTCCACATTAGAGCCGAGGCGACTCTGTACCATCTGGTCCAATTTCCCCCAATCCATGTTTATCTCATGGTTCATATACCCGAGTCCCAGCAACATGCTCCCTACGCTCTTTTTCTGAACCGTACTCTGACTGTAGGCAGCAGGGTAAGAGAAATAATGATGATTGAAGATATAATAGATATTCACCGACCTGATACTCGAGTTGAAACCACCAAAATCTTCATTATCCATGGGACTCGTATCCAGATGATCCCCTAAATTCAACGACCGGATTTTATAATTATTACCTGTTTTTTTCCAATAGAGATCAATGCCCAGCATATTACTATAGATACTCAGGTCAAGCTCTTTTCGATTCTGGTCATTCTTGCTCACGCTGATATGCGCGAGATCAATGGTATAGCCAAAGAACACCCATTGCCAGCCGACGTAAGGCCCCAGCCGATAGGATGCCTCCGGAGCCAGGGACACCCGTTTGCCCGTTGCTGTAGTCAACGTATAACCTTCGTAGGAATTCGTATTCTGCATCATCACCGTAAAGTTATAATGCTGAGGCTCTATATAAGAATGATCATAATTATTGAATTCCCGGAAGAAAAGAGAGAGTCCATGCCCGATACGATGAAAGAGGCTACGATGAACATGCATAGTCATGATACTGTCATCTTTGACTACCAGGTGACCTTCCGGTGAAGCAGATGTGCCCGTTTTCAGAGAGAGGGAATCAGTATCATCTACAGCGGATGCACCTCTTTTCTGTTTCCCCCAGCAAGCAAGAGAAACACCTATAAGAAGAAAGAAAATATATCGTCTGAGACTTAACAAAACATGCGACAGATTAAAAGATAATCAATTTTTCCAAAGGATACGATCCAGCACCCAGTTGGTCGGAGTGGCAGATATACTCGTACAGGAACAATTGCCGATCCCCTGAAGGTCCTCAATGACCGACTTGATAATCGGGAGCTGCACGTATGGAGGATTAGGCACAATAATACTCACAGTACCTTCACTTGTAATTAACTTGATCGGGTCATAATTAAATACAGAAAAAGACAAGGTCCCCTTTGTGCCAATGACCTCAATACGATCCTCCCTTGCGCTCTCATGCCCGACAAAACACCAGCTGCCACTTCCCGGGATACCACTCTCAAAGAAGAAACAAGCTGATATAGTATCTTCCGCCTGATAGAGATGGGCCACATTAGCCGGATAGCCGTGTGCCCTTGTGATCACTCCGAAAAGATCCTGAAGGAGATCGAACTGATGAGGGGCAAGGTCATAAAAATATCCACCTCCTGAAATATCCGGTTTCAGTCTCCAGGACAATTTTCCTTTCGACTTATAATCCAACGCTCGGGGAGGCACCGAAAAGCGCAGTAATACATTCACCGTCTTTCCGATTACCCCACTCTGTATAAGCGACTTCACTTTCTGGAAATAAGGAAGATAACGACGATAATAAGCCACGAAACACGGAACACCAGTCTTCTCGCTGATCCGGTTCACCCGGATACAGTCAGCATAACGTGCAGCAAGCGGTTTTTCCACATAGCAAGGTTTGCCCGCACGCATCGCCATGATAGCATAAGTAGCATGACAGGAAGGAGGCGTAGCTATATAGATCGCATTCACAGCAGGATCATCTATGAGCTCCTGGGCATCTGTATACCATTTAGGAATATGATGGCGCTCAGCATAAGAACGCACCTGAACCTCAGAGCGGCACATTACCGCCTCGACATGTGAACCCTGAACCGCATTAAAAGCAGGCCCTGATTTCTTCTCGGTCACCTCTCCGCAGCCAATAAAGCCCCAGCTTATCTCTTTCATAATCTCATGTATCTTTCATGCAAAGATAATATTTTCCTACTGAAAGGCAACTTTTTTTTTACACATTTTATTAACTTCCTGCTATTTATCACAAATATAAGTCTCAATTGTCGGATACTTTTCTTTTTTTTCCTACCTTTGCAAACAGGCCCCCCATACATCATAAATCATTTTTCTTATGGAAATCAAAAAGTCAGAATTTATAATCTCTGCACCCGGTGTAGAACTATGTCCAAAAGACGATAAACCAGAATATGCCTTTATTGGCAGGAGTAACGTAGGAAAGTCAAGTCTCATCAACATGCTCTGTGCCCATAAAGGACTCGCCAAGACCTCCTCCACCCCTGGGAAGACCCTTCTGATCAATCATTTTATCATTAATGATGCCTGGTATCTGGTAGATCTTCCAGGCTATGGATTTGCAAAACGGTCTAAAGTGGAAAAGCAGAAATTAGATCAGATGATCATAGGTTATATCCTGCAGCGCCAGCAGCTCGTCAATGTTTTTGTGCTCATTGATATTCGCCACGAACAGCATAATATCGACCGTCAGTTCGTCGACTGGTTAGGGGAAAAGGACATACCTTTTTCCATAATCTTCACCAAAGCTGACAAGTTAGGCCGTGTCAAGGCTAAAGAGAATGCAGAAAGATGGATGGCTACCCTGAAAGACACCTGGGAGACACTCCCTCCCTATTTTATCACAAGCAGTCTGAAGAAAACTGGCCGGGAGGAGATCCTGGACTATATTGAGAAAATCCAGAAGGCCCTATAAAGTCTGCTTTCTTTCAGGAACCATCCCTGGTGCGCCGGCAATAAAGGGAATGAACAAAGAGAAAGCCCGATACTCCATCATAGAGCACCGGGCTTTCTTTTTATCCAGATCAGTCCACCCTGCAAGTTGCAGGGCAAAACCATTTAGAAGAACAAATATCTATTGTCTACCACATGGGCATTCAGATAAAGTTCCTGCATGAAATTACTTGCATATTGCATTTCTTTCTGGCGCAACTTCTGCTCTTCCGATTTCTCGTCAAACTTAGCCGGCAGCATGGTCTTATTTATAACTGCGAAGAGATAGACACCTGCATTACCCTTTACGGCATGGTCAACGAATTTGCCTTTCGGTGTAGCATACACTGCACCTGAGAGGGCCGGCTCACTAGCCCCCGTAGCAGCTACGAATACAGGAGCTGAAAAGGTAACCTGATTGACTGTGCTGACCTTAGCCCCTTTGGCCTTGGCTGCACCAATACTATTCACGCCCTTGATCTTTGCCATGATCATGGCTGCTTTCTTATCCTTGATGACCTCAGCCTTAACAACTTCCATCACATGAGGATCATCCAGACTGCGGTAGCCGACATGATGAATCTTATTAAGTATAACGACCATCAGGTGATCATTGTCACCACATTCATACATCGGCGAGACAGCACCTTCATGAGTCCCTCCGTCAAAAATCCATTTTAAGGCATCACGGGTAGCATGGACGTTACCCACATAATGAGCCGCAGTCGTAATATCATTGAAGGACTGAACCTTATAGCCATAATGAGCCGCATTGCGAACAATGGCACCTGCTGTCTGGTCAGCACTCACAAAAGCAGCAAACTTATTGTAAGCGTTACGATATGTATCCTTAGAGAAATCGATGGACTTCTTGATGATTGCTGCCTGGAAATTATCCTTGAAGCCCTTACGGTCAGTCACCTGAAGGATGATATTGCCTTGAGTCAGGGAAATATTCGAGTAAGCATTCACCTGGCCACTCTGGATGGCACTTACCATCTTCCGATTATCCACAGAAGCATTCTGAACCAAACTGCCTAAAAGTTGCTGACTGGTTACCCATGACTGATTACCAGTCTGGCCTGATTTCTTGGCCAAAGCCTGGAAATTAGCACCCTTCTGAAGCGCCTTAATGAGGCTATCCGCCTTTTCACGGGATGCAGCCGGAGTACTTGCTACGACCTGTATGGAACGGTACTGCACGGAATCAGGCAGAGAAACTTTAGAAATCAATTTGACAATATTCAAGGTATTATCCTGCTTATCTTCCTTGATGCCCGTAGTAGTTCCCACACCTATCGAATCCAGTTCGGCTGCGATATTAGCAGGATAGAATGCCTTGGGAGCCGGAACCCCCAAATAAGGAACCTGTGACTCAGATTTACGGATGATATTAGTAGGATCAGCCGCAGTGGCGAGTTGTTTCTGGTAACCTTGCAATGTATTCATCAACGCAGAACGATCAGCATGAGAAGCTACAACCTTTTCATCTACATAACTAATATCCCGACTCTCGACAGGTTGTTTGAACCGGAGTTTCAGTTCATCATATTTCTTTTGCAGATCACCCTTGGTAATTTTCACCTGACTATCATTGATGTCAGAATAAGGGAAAGAAGCCAGTTGGATAGAACTCTCCTGATTATCTTCCTTGAAAGCCATCTTAGCCTCAATAGGATTAGACAGGAAGCAGTGAGCAAACAAACTCTGATATTTCTGTGCGAGAACCTGCTGCCGGAGTGTCTTTTCTATGAAAGTCCAATATTTATAGATCTTATCATACTGCTCCTGCTCCTGAGGGTTAGAAGAAGGTTTGTTTTCATTGGCCTTGTACTCAGCCAGGAACTTCTGCAGGGCAGTGGCATCAAAACGACCCGTCTGCTGGTTGACGAACGGAGTCTGAAGAAGCATAGGGTTCGTACCCTCATTGAGGATGTTCTGCATCTCCTGGTCAGTAACCCTGAGTCCCAGCTCCTTAGCTTCCTTCTCCACGATATGAGTCTGGACATACGTGTTCCAAACCATATCTTTCACCTGGTTCATCTGATCTTCAGGAATATTTTCAGTTCCCTGTTGCATCTTGATGACATCCGTATAATCATCAACAAGCTTTTGAAAGTCATTGACGCTGATTTTCTCACCGAGCACTTCACCTACCTGCTGCCTGCGGTCATTTGACGTCGTCTCGCAAGAGCGGAATAACTCCTCGGCAATAAAAGCAAAGAGACCCAATCCGATGATGATGATCAGAATGGTACCTCTGGATCTAATTTTTCCTAATGCTGCCATTATTATTCAATTATTATTTATATTATTATTATCTTTTTCAGAGTGACTACAAAAATACGAATAAATTATCAAACACGTGAATCTTTCCTAATAAAATTAAATTTTCGAGCTTATTTCTCGTTGTTCCTCTGCCAAGAGAAACTATCTCACTATCAGAGAGCAAGGATATTCCGGGCAGGGGCAACACCTCAACTTTCAACAGTCAATTTCACCAATTCTATCTTTTTCATCGTGTTCTTAATGATTTGAAACTTGAACTTTCCGATCTTAATCACCTCATTAAGTTTCGGAAAACTTTTATATTCATAGAGGATCAATCCCCCCACGGTCATGTAATCTTCACTTTCAGGAAGATCAAGATCAAACATCTCATTCACCTTATCTATCTCCAATCTTGCAGAAAGGATATAAGTATCCTTATCTGTCTGTTTCGCAATCAGATGATTGCTGTCATGTTCATCCTCAATATCTCCGAAAATTTCTTCCACTACATCTTCCAGGCTGACGATACCACTCGTCCCCCCGAACTCATCCACGACCACGCCAAGTGATTTTTTCTGCTGCAGGAAAAGTTGCATCAGTTTCTGTGCTGCCATGGTCTCCGGCACAAATGGCATCGTACGGATACGCTGGTGCCAGGAACCAGGATCATGAAACATCTCAGAGCTATGAATATAGCCTATGACATGATCAATGTCATCCCGATAAACGATGATCTTGCTATTCCCGCTTTCAATGAACATCTGCATCAATTCATCTGTAGAACAGTTCTCCTCAACGGCATTGATTTCCGTTCGCGGGATCATACAGTCACGTACTTTCGTATCCGGGAAATCCAGAGCATTATGAAAAATCTTCATGTCATCCTCCACCTTCCCGTCATCCTTGGCACTGTCAATGCTCGAACTCACCAGATAATCAAGGTCAACTTTAGAGAAGCCCTCATCGTCATTATCTTTAGCCAGCCTTACGCCGAGTATTTTCAATAATTCCTTGGCAAGAAAGGTAGAGAAATTAGATATAGGCCAAAGAAGGATATAGAAGAAGTAAGCTATCGGCGAAAAAAAGGCCAGCAACCGGTTTGCATTACTTTTAAAGAACACCTTAGGGAGGAATTCTCCCGTAAAAAGGATGACCAGCGTAGACAGGAGAGTATCTCCGATCACCCTTGTGGCAGGTCCGAAATCCTTAAAAAGCGTTGCGTCAAAGAAGTTGGCAAAGAGCATACCATAAATGACCAGCACGATATTATTACCCACCAGCATAGTAGAGACAAAGCCATTAGGATGATTATAGAACACGGAGAGAAATTTCTGAACCGGTCCGTTCTTCCCCTTATCCATTTCTGCAAGCATCCTGTTACTTGATACAAACGCAATCTCCATTCCACTGAAGAAGGCGGAGAGCAACATCGTCAATAGTATCCCTGCTAAAAGCGGTATGTTCATTTATATTCCTTTCTCAACAATTCCCTTATTTTCTGGTATTATCTTTATGCAAGTCAATGGGTCAGCGGTATTGAAGTGTTCTTCGGTCTCGGAACAGCCTGCGGTCTTAATTTAGACTTCATCGAATCCGGTGCCGTACGCATTGTATCTTTCCCCCCAGACATCATATCACCCTTGACAAATGAGCCTTTCGTGTTGGAAACAAAATACTTGGTCATCTGCTCATCACTTCTGAAATAGGTCCCCTGCAGCGTCCGGTCTGGGGTAACCAAACGGGAAAACTGATTAGAATAGATTTCATGCTGGTTCTCATCCCAAAAGAGTTCATTACTTGAAAAGCGCAAACCATCCTTGGTCAGGATGCGGACGCGCCCGTGAAGTTCCCAAAGTCGCTTCTGGTCAAAATAGTAAGCCGTATCAGCCTGAAGGTAACTGTAAATATGGAAATGTTCATCAAAAGCTTCCAGAAATACACCCTTATTGAATATCCAGCGGGAAGGCCTGACATTCTGATTGACGACCCATCGTTCCGTAACGATCCGGTATTTGATCACACCCGAATCGGAAATCAACGCATTTACGCCATAAGAAGTCATTACGGGGACAGAATCACGGTCATGAATAGCCGGAGCCGTATGCTCTACCTCCTGCTGGCATGCACCAAGAAGAGAAATGAACACCACACAGACAATGATGAGCCATGATTTCCTCATTACTCCACCTTAAACTTCTGGAACCAGCGTTCATTGAAGGTAATCCCTATATTTATTCTGAAAGTATTCTCATTGATCATCCCAGAAGCCGACCGATGTACCCACTGGGCACTTATATTCAAGAAAGAACGATTATTGAGACTATTCACGATGGGAATTCCGAAGCCAAAAGATGCGGAATATTCCTTAGGGCCGTTTGCACCATTAATAGTGGTATACGGAGTAGCATAGGAAAAACCGGCACGATAGCGCAGACGCCCCAGGAAATGACGGTCATACTCTCCATGGCAATATTCGCCACCGAGTGTCACTTTCTGACGGTCTTTTAAAATGCCACTCTTCAACACATAACTGGACTGGGACTGGTCATTGTCTTCGAGTTCCGGATAATCGAGTTTGCCCCATTTCTGCAAAGTATAATCAAAGCCTATTTTCAACTGGTTGTTATGATTCCACGTTAATCCGGCCCCAAACATATCCGGAATACTGAGATGTAAAGATTTTCCGCCCAACGTATCCGCTTCAGCCACAGAGGTCTGAGAATTCGTGGAAGTAACAATCACCTTCGGTTCTCCCCCGATGCTATGCCCCGGGGTATAAGTCAGACCAACAGTCAACCAGTCTTTCTTCAACAACTTACAGGTATACTGAAGTCCGAAGTCAAGTTTATAATTCTTAAAAGTTCCGGTATAGTCTCGTGTCAGAGTGTTAACATAAGAATCGGAATAGGCATTGGAGATGGTCCTGTCATAATCTCCCCACAAATAAGATACATTTGCACCCAGGGAGAAACCTTTGAAAAGTTCCCATCCTGTACCCAGATATACCTGGTGAACACCTCCGCTGCCACTATACGTATTTGTATAGGTTGTGCTCGTGGCATTCCCCACATTTCCGCTTAAGGTATAATCATATCCTACATTTGTAAAGGGAACCATTCCGAAACTGACTCCCAGATGCCGGAAAGCCCTGAAGCCAGCAACAACATATTCCAGATCGGCATTCTTGGCATTCAGCGTCTTGCCGGCTTCCCGAAAATGAGTAGACTGGCCGGAAAAACCCATATCAAATATGAAAGATAAAGAATCTATAGCTGAATAGGATGCCGGATTAAGGTAGTTGACCTGATTGTGCTCCCGAAAACCAAGAGCAACACCATTCATACCTCTGTTGAAACCGGTAGTTTGATCTGCCAGTTCTCCTAATCCGTATGCACTGTAAGGAGAATTTGTGCCACTCTGAGCCATCACTGACAAAGATATTGCAGTCAGGAAAAAGACTGCCAGAATCAATTTCTTCATTCGTTTTGTTTTTAGGAGTTGGCAATTTGCTCGTCACTCATCGCGAATCTCTTATTTTAACATATTTGTTTGCAAAAGTATTGAAAATTTTTGATATAAAAGAACGATAAGTCAGAAATTAAAGTTATTTTTGCATCGTGAAACG
>DHOX01000044.1:28604-56129 GCA_002409785.1 Prevotella sp. UBA5379
AAGTTATTTTTGCATCGTGAAACGTTTCAAATCTATTTTATGTGTTGCTGTGTCTTTATTGTTAATGAATTTAACAACTGCAGCAGCCTCCACTACAGGGATTCCTCCCGAAACTGCCCTCAGGCACATGGAACAGGTAGACATCAGTCTGCTGACATGCGGTCCCGGGCAAGAAGTATGGAGTCTTTACGGTCACACCGCCATTCGTATCAATGACCATGCTACCGGAATGGATATCTCAGCCAACTACGGAATGTTCTCTTTCAGCCAGAAATATTTCGTCTTGCGATTCATATTCGGACTGACTGACTATCAGATGGGAGTAATGGACACGGAAGACTTCTTGTCCGAATACAGGGAAGAAGGACGTTGGGTAAGGGAACAGCAACTTCGGCTCACGCCACTGGAGAAATGGAACATTATCCAGGCTCTCAATAAAAACAACCTGCCAGAAAATCGCACCTATCGCTATAATTACTTCTACGACAACTGTACGACACGGGCCAGAGATATGATTTTGAATCATCTGGATGCATCCGGACGGTTGATCAATCCCGACACAGCCAAGTCTTATCCTTCCTACAGGGAACTAATCCACAAATGTACGGAAAATCACAGATGGGACCGTTTCGGGGAAGACCTTCTTCTGGGAATACAATCCGACAAGGCACTTCATTTCAAGCAGCAAGAATTCCTGCCGGACCACCTGAGCAAAGATTTCAGCCGTACGTACCGTTACAAGAACAAGTCAAGACTATCATTGGTCAGCAAATCTTCTTACCTTATTTCTCCATCAGCCACCTATCTGCCAGATACAGGCTTCACGCCAAAAATAGCATCCATTCTGTTTGCCCTTCTTCTGATCGCACTCAGCACACTGGAATATTTCAAAAAACGGAATTTCTGGGGGATTGACCTCTTTTTATTACTGGCAACAGGACTACCGGGAATCATCCTTTTCATGATGATCTTTTCCCAGCAGCCTACAGTAAGCCTGAACTTCCAGATACTCATTCTTAATCCTCTGACACTGTTTTTCGCCTATCCTCTCATCAAAAATGAACGGAAAGGTATCCTCCATCCTTTATGGAGAGTATGGACTACCTTACTGATATTCGGTATCATCGGAGGGGTGTTTCAAACGTATGCAGAAGGAATCACAACACTGGCATGGCTGTTACTGCTCAGGTGCATATTCAAGATGAAAATGCTCCGTGATAAGCAAAAGAGCCAAGACAAGGAAAATCAAACTGAAGGCATAAGCATATAATGGGCACAGAATTAGAAAAAGCACATAAAGATTACGCCGTCAACCGCTGCATAGTAACGATGCTGGTCGTACTGGCTGTTACCGGTGTAGATGCCAAAGACTGCCATTCAGCACTGCAACTGGCCCTGTCAAACGCCTCCAACGGAGGAGTAATGGCACCGGAGGCCAAAGCAATAGGAAACGATATTCTATCTGTTCTGCGAAACTTTAAAAAAGCCGGGAAGGGACAGGACATCATCCATACACAACATCTGTATAAAGATGCTTTTTATACCACAACACCCCGAATAATTTCACAGCCGGTACGGAGATACCAGAAGGAAGAAAGACCGTTACCTGAGAACATCAAACTTATTCTTTCTTATTCCATAGTAATCCGAGGGCCCAATCCACTCTCGTGACCTTTAGTCTCCCTATGCTTTTGGCAGACCAAAGAGAATACGGAATCTTACCACTTTTATAATTTAAGAAATAATCAATATAAAATGAATTTAAATAAATTTCTCAAATCTCTATTCGGTGACAAATCCACACGAGATATGAAACTGATCAAGCCTTATGTGGATAAAATCAACGCCGCTTACCCAGATATCAAGAAACTCAGTAACGATGAGTTACGGGCTAAGACAAATGAAATAAAAAAATACGTCCAGGATGCAGCCAAGGCAGAAAAGGATAAAATAGCCCAACTCAAAGCGACGATTGAGGATGTACCAATAGATGAACGTGAGGCCGTCTTCGATCAGATAGACAAACTGAACAAGGATGCAGACGATAAATATGAAGATGCCCTGAATGAAGTCATGCCGATTGCCTTCAGCATCATGAAAGATACAGCCCGCCGCTTTACAGAAAACGAAGAGACAATCGTCACCGCTACGGATTTTGACCGGGCACTGGCTTCCGACCCAAACAAGGACTTCATCACTATTGACGGTGACAAAGCCATCTATCATAATGAATGGACCGCAGGAGGAAACAAGATCAGATGGAACATGGTTCATTACGACGTACAGTTATTCGGAGGTGTAGTCCTTCACCAAGGCAAGATCGCCGAGATGGCTACCGGTGAAGGAAAGACGCTCGTCGCTACCCTGCCGGTATTCCTGAACGCACTGACCGGAAAGGGTGTGCACATGGTAACTGTCAATGACTATCTGGCTAAACGAGACTGCCAGTGGATGGGCCCTCTCTATGAATTCAACGGACTGAGTGTGGACTGTATTGACCTCCATCAGCCCAACTCTCCCCAACGCCGCAAAGCCTATCAGGCAGACATCACATTCGGAACCAACAATGAGTTCGGCTTTGATTACTTACGTGATAATATGGCTATCAGCCCTGATGATCTCGTACAGCGCAAACACAACTATGCCATTGTGGATGAAGTTGACTCTGTCTTGATCGATGATGCACGTACCCCACTGATTATCTCCGGTCCTATCCCCAAAGGTGACGACCAGATGTATGAGGAATACCAGCCACTCGTAGAACGTCTCTATGAAGTACAGCGCCGGCAGGCTACGGAGATGCTGGCTGAGGCAAGACAGAAGATCACCAATGGGAAACAGAACAACGACCAGAAAACACTGGACGAAGGCTTCCTTGCTCTTTACCGTTCTTATAAGGCACTGCCGAAATATAAACCTTTGATCAAATATCTCTCTGAAGAAGGAATAAAGGCAGGTATGCTAAAAACGGAAGAGTTCTATATGGCTAATAACAACCGGGAAATGCCAAAAGCCATTGAACCTCTGTATTTCGTTGTCGACGAAAAGATGAATTCTGCTGATACGACGGACCGGGGGGATGCATGGTTATCTAAACAGACCAACGATCCTGAACTTTTCGTGCTTCCTGATATTGCCAGTGAACTTTCAGATCTTGAGAAAGAGAAAGAAGAAGGTAAATACACGGATGAAGAATACATAGACAAGAAAGATGACCTGCTGACACATTACAGTGTACAGAGTGAACGGGTACATACCCTGCAGCAGCTCCTCAAAGCCTATACCATGTTCAACAAGGATGACGAATATGTCGTCATGGACGGACAAGTAAAAATCGTTGATGAGCAGACAGGCCGTATCATGGAAGGCCGCCGGTGGAGTGACGGTCTGCATCAGGCCATTGAAGCTAAGGAACATGTTAAGGTAGAGGCTGCTACCCAGACTTATGCCACTATCACCCTCCAGAACTACTTCCGTATGTACCATAAGTTGGCCGGAATGACGGGTACCGCCAGTACTGAAGCCGGTGAATTCTGGGACATCTATAAACTGGATGTAGTAGAGATACCGACCAACAAGCCTGTAATCCGCAAGGATATGGAAGATCGTATCTATAAGACAGCTCGAGAAAAATACAAGGCTGTCATTGATGAGATTATAACGATGCGGGACAGTGGACGCCCCTGTCTGGTAGGTACAACTTCCGTGGAAATCTCCGAGTTGCTGAGCAAGATGCTGAAGATGCGTGACATTCCTCATAATGTATTGAATGCCAAACTCCACCAGAAAGAGGCTATGATTGTAGCAGAGGCAGGACGCAGTGAAAACGGGCTGGGGGCCATCACCATTGCAACGAATATGGCCGGTCGTGGAACCGATATCAAGTTGACTCCTGAAGTCAAGGCTGCCGGCGGTCTGGCCATCATTGGTACTGAGCGGCATGAAAGTCGCCGTGTAGACCGTCAGTTGCGTGGCCGTGCAGGCCGTCAGGGAGACCCGGGATCCTCCGTATTCTATGTCAGTCTGGAAGACAAACTGATGCGTCTCTTCGGTTCTGAGCGTATAGCAAAAGTCATGGACCGCTTAGGCTTTTCCGAAGGAGAGCGCATCGAGAGTCCGATGATCTCCAAGAGCATCGAACGGGCCCAGAAGAAAGTTGAAGAAAACAATTTCGGTATCCGTAAGCACCTGCTCGAATATGATGACGTGATGAACAAGCAGCGTACCGTCATTTATGAAAAGCGCCGCCACGCCCTCATGGGTGAACGAATCGGCATGGATATTACAAATGTGATCTGGGACCGGGTAGTGAACATTGTCACCAATAATGATTTTGAAGAAGCTTCCGAAAAATTCCTCAAGGTCCTGGCCATGGAAATTCCGTTTGATGCCGATGAATTCGAAAATGGAAACAAGAATGATCTCGCAGAACGGGCATTCCAGTCAGCCATGGCTGACTTCAAGCGCAAGACGGACCGCATCCAGTCTGTTGCCTGGCCGATCATCAAGGATGTTTATGAAAAGCAAGGCCAGATATACCAGCGTATTATGGTACCAGTCACTGATGGCAAACGAGTCTATAATATTCCTTGCAACTTGAAGGAAGCATACGACTCGGAGGCTAAGTCAGCGGTCAAACAGTTTGAAAAGGTCATCATGCTCCATATCATTGACGATGAATGGAAAGAAAATCTCCGCCAGTTGGATGACCTTCGCCATTCTGTACAGAATGCAAGTTATGAACAGAAAGACCCTCTGCTGGTTTTCAAACTTGAAAGCGTGAAGGTATGGGATTCCATGATTGATGAGATGAACAACCGCATCGCAGAAATTCTGATGCGTGGCCAGATTCCAGAAATGCAACAACAGGTTCAGGAAGCTGCACCAGAGCAACACTCCAGACGCTATAATGAACAGAAAAACGATCTTAACGATGAGGGAAGACGTGTGGAGCGTGAGGCTCAACAAGCTGCAATGCGCCAGGATACCAGAAATGGGGGGGCGCCGACACGCAACCATATCCCCTACCGGGCAGAAAAGATGCCACGCCCTAATGACCCTTGTCCGTGTGGAAGTGGAAAGAAATTCAAGTATTGCCACGGAAGGAACTTGTTTTAAACATAGGTTGGGATTATGAAGATCGAACTCCATCATCTCATTAAAAAGTTCGGGGAAAAGACAGCTGTCGACATCCCCGAACTTTTCTTATCTTCAGGAGGAATCACAGGTATTGTAGGAAATAACGGTGCCGGCAAGACGACTGTGTTCCGGCTGATCCTTGATCTTTTGAAAAGTGATGCAGGATCCGTAAATCTCACGTTCCTGACGGAAAAGGGAAGCATCGACATCAACCCGGCTGAATCTGAAGAGTGGAAGGAGTTCACCGGTGCCTATATTGATGAGGGCTTTCTCATTGATTTTCTTACCCCGGAAGAATACTTTGAATTCATTGCAGAAATCAATCAAGTGCCGCTGGACACACTCCAGCAGCAACTCTCTTCCCTACAGAGCTTCATGGGTGATGAAATAATCGGACAGAAAAAACTTATCCGGGATTTCTCTGCAGGAAACAAACAGAAGATCGGCATTATCGGCGCAATGATCAACCGGCCCCAACTTCTCATTCTGGATGAGCCCTTTAATTTTCTGGACCCATCGGGTCAGAACTGTTTGAAAAGGCTTTTGACTACCTATCAGCAGGAAAGAAAGGCCACCATCCTTCTGTCCAGTCATAACCTCCAGCATACTGTAGAAATCAGCGATCATATTATCCTTATGGAAAAGGGACACATACTCAAAAACCTCATCAATGAAAATGGTTCAGCAAATCAAGAACTGGATAACTATTTTGAAAGATAGTCTTTCTGACTATAGAATGAAGATGCCATCACCTGAAAGCAGGAAAAATCAGAATCAGCCATTCTCGCTTCACCATTTGTAGGTATTCTTAAATATAAGTGTCTTCAGTCAATCCAATTACCATGAATTATACCTACATTTGCAACCAGAACAGGAATAAACGGTAAAAGATGAAATTATCAGAACTTAAAACAGGAGAAAAAGCAGTAATCGTAAAAGTCTCCGGTCATGGAGGTTTCCGTAAAAGAATCATTGAAATGGGCTTTATTAAAGGTAAAACAGTGGAAGCCCTACTGAATGCACCGTTAAAAGACCCGGTGAAATACAGGGTAATGGGATATGAAGTATCTCTAAGGCACAGTGAAGCTGCACTCATTGAAGTCATCTCACTCGAAGAAGCCAAAGCAATAGAAAAAGAAAAGAAGAAAGAAGAAGTAGCTGAGGGGAAACCTTCTCTACGGACTGTTGCAGATGCCAAAGACCCGGATGACCGCCCTTTCATCAATAAGGAATGGGAGGAAGCCGCAGATGAAAAGCACAGGGTGATCAATGTAGCACTGGTAGGCAACCCTAACTGTGGCAAGACTTCTCTTTTCAACTTTGCCTCAGGTGCTCATGAACGTGTAGGCAACTATGCCGGTGTCACTGTAGATGCAAAGGAAGGACACGCAGAATTTGAAGGGTATGAATTCAATCTGGTTGACCTTCCGGGCACCTATTCCCTCTCCGCCTATTCACCCGAGGAGATCTATGTAAGAAAACAACTTATAGAGAAAACTCCGGATGTAGTCATCAATGTCGTCGATGCTTTCAACCTCGAACGTAACCTCTATCTCACTACAGAACTGATCGACATGCATATCAGCATGGTCGTAGCTCTTAATTTCTACGATGAGGCCAATCAACGTGGAGATTTTGTGGACCGGGACAAACTCAGCGAACTACTGGGCATACCCATGGTTCCTACCGTCTTTAAAAGAGGAAAAGGCGTCCAGGAACTTTTTCACCAGATCATCAGGGTATATGAATCCGAAGAAGGAAGTGACCCTCACTTCCGACACATTCATATCAATCATGGTCACGAAATTGAAAATGGCATCAAAGAAATACAGGAACACCTGAAAAAAGAAAAAGACCTCCGCCAAAGCTATTCCACCCGTTACCTGGCCATCAAACTCCTTCAACAGGACAAGGACGTAGAAAGTCTGGTATCGAAATTTCCTGATGCCAAGGAAATATTTGCTCATAGGGATACCGCAGCTGCCAGAGTCAAGGAAGAGACGGGGGAAGACAGTGAAACGGCTATCATGGATGCCAAATACGGATTCATCCACGGCGCTCTGGAGGAAGCCGGTTACCATACTGGAAAGAAAAAGAACAGCTACCAGATTACCCATCAGATCGATAAAATACTCACTAACAAATGGATAGGATTCCCTATCTTTTTTTTGATCCTTTTTATCATGTTCTCTGCCACCTTCATATTAGGTGCCTATCCTCAGGAATGGCTGCAAGATGGAATTAATGCGTTGGGAAATGTAATCAGTACGACCATGCCTGACGGCCCCGTCAAGGCAATGATCGTAGACGGTATTATAGGCGGTGTCGGAGCTGTGGTCGTATTCGTACCACAAATTCTCATCCTTTATTTCTTCATCTCCTTCATGGAAGACTCAGGCTATATGGCACGTGCAGCCTTCATCATGGATAAGTTGATGCATAAGATGGGACTCCACGGCAAGTCGTTCATCCCTCTGATCATGGGATTCGGCTGTAATGTCCCTGCTGTTATGGCTACTCGGACCATAGAAAGCAAGCGCTCCCGTCTCATCACCATGCTGATCATCCCCATGATGAGTTGTACGGCACGCATACCTATCTATGTCATGATCTGTGGAATATTCTTCCCGTTGAAATACCGAGGACTCATCATTACCTCCTTTTACTTCATTGGCATCATCATGGCTATCCTGATGAGTCTGCTGTTCGGCAAACTCTTCTTTAAGGGCGAAGATACGCCATTTGTCATGGAACTGCCACCTTACCGGTTCCCTACATGGAAGGCTATGGGCCGCCATACATGGGAAAAGGGCAAGCAATACTTAAAGAAAATGGCCGGGGTCATCTTAGTGGGAAGTATCATCGTATGGGCATTAGGTTACTTTCCTCATTCTGAAAAACTTACAGCACAGCAACAACAGGAACAGAGCTATCTTGGCAAGATAGGACGGACGATAGCACCGGTATTTCGTCCTCAGGGATTCAACTGGAAGCTGGATGTCGGTCTGATCGCAGGTGTGGCCGCAAAGGAAATTGTAGCCTCCAGCCTTGGAGTACTCTACGCAAACCAGGAGGCGGTACCCCAAGGTTCCAATGGAACTGACAGGATACATCAGGAAATGGTAAAAGACATAGCTCAATCAGATGGAATCAGCGTATCACAGGCCGGTCCTATAGCAGGACTAACTGCCTACTGTTATCTTCTCTTTGTCCTTCTGTATGTCCCCTGCATAGCGACCATCGCGGCAATCAAGGGGGAAACAGGGAGCTGGAAATGGGCAGGATTTGCGGCAGGATACACGTGTCTGCTGGCGTGGATCATCAGTGCAGCCGTCTTTCAGGTTGGCAAATTCCTGATATAGCAAGAAGTAAACAAAACCACCCCTCTAACGGGTAGAGACATGATCATACAATATATCATCATCGGACTAATTCTGACTGTCGCAATCGTCTACATAGCGATCAGCACTTACAAAACGATCAAGCGCAATCTGCTTTGTAAAGACTATCGCTGTGCGGGATGTGCCTTTTATGACACCTGTAAAAGAAAGAAGAAAAAAAGGAGCAAAAAATTTGGAAGAACAAAATAAAAATTTTACCTTTGCAACCGTAAAACAGAATGGTACCATGGCCGAGCGGTTAGGTAACGGTCTGCAAAACCGTGGAGAGCAGTTCGACTCTGCTTGGTACCTCCATACAATTAGCGGGAAGCCCTTTAAATAAAGGCTTCCCGCTTTTCAGTTTTATTATAAATCCTCGTTTTAGCCGTACTACAATGACTATCGTGGGATCATTTTATAAAGTTGGGTTTTAACCATCTTATTATGTTTCAGGAATAAGTGGCTCAAATATAGGCCGTTGTTTTTACAGTATACCTCTGATTTTAAGGCCTTAAAGTCACTGATTTTGACGCCTGATTCCGGGCGATATTCTCATGGAGGAGCATTATGAACCATTTCGGGGGGGGACAAAATGCACCATATCGGTCACAAGTGACTATCGTCGTAAGAATCAGTGATTATGATTCTTATCGTTAAAAAACCATATAATTTGAACCATCTTATTTCAATTCAAAAACCTCACTGGGAATTTTACGAGATAAAGCCTCAACAGGAAGAATCTTCAGGAAACTTCTCTGCGGATCTTCCTTCACTGACTCTTCTATTACCCGTTTCACATCTGCACAGGCTATGGCAGGCGTATTATTCATTTCACTTAGATGGCAAAGCCAGACATGACGAAGGTGCGGGGCGGCATGATCAGCTAATGCCCTGCCACAATCCTCATTACTGAAATGTCCCCTGTCACTCATAATCTGTTTCTTCATCTTATCCGGATAAGGGCCCTGCAACAACATATCTGAATTATAATTTGCCTCTATAACCAGATAGTCAGACCTCCGGATCGCATTTTCTATACCTGGGGTCAGAGATCCCATATCCGTCATCAGGCAGAAAGTAACCTCACCCTCTTCAATAACATATCCCACATTTTCAGGACAATTATGAGGCACTTCCACCGGCGTAATACGAAAAGGTCCTAACCGGAAAGGAACGCCCTCCTCAATAATGTGCATAAACGGTTGAGGTATCTTCCTCCTTACACTGGCATTACGAACAATTCCATTAAAGACTTTCTCCGTTGCAAAGACCGGAATATGATAATCAGCGCTGAGGCTCCCGGCCGACTTCACATGATCCGCATGAGGATGGGTAACAAGAATATTCCTGATCATCCCGAAATTTAAGCCACGATTCAAAAACCGTTTTTTCAAGACTCTCAGTCCCACTCCCGCATCAATGAGAAGGGAATCCGTATCTGTATAGAGGAAATAGCAGTTTCCGCTCGTCCCACTGCCTAAAGAAACAAATCTCATCAATTCTATTCTCCCAATTGAAAGACAGGGCTTGTTTTGCCTCTTTCAAGTACGTCTATAGGAACCTGAAGGACAAAATTCTGCCCTCTCTGCCCCTCCTCCACATCGTCCCGGATCGTCTCCTTTACCTCTGAGAGGGCCAGTTCAGGAGAATTGTTTGTCTTACTCAAATGACAGAGCCAGATGTGACGAAGATGACAGGAGGCATATTCGGCCAAGGCTATTCCACAATCCGTATTACTCAGATGACCAGTCTCCCCCAGGATACGCTGCTTCAAGTACATAGGATAAGGCCCATTCATTAATTTGTTCTGATCATGATTAGCTTCAATCACCAGATAATCAGCCTTCCCTATATACGTCAGCATCTCCTCTGTAAAATGTCCAATATCAGTCATCAAGCAAAACATAATTCCCTCGGATTCAATGGCATATCCTACATTATCCGAACTATCATGAGGCACTCCGAAAGGGGTGATTTTAAAAGAGCCGGATATAAAAGGAACACCCTTTCTGATAAAGCGTCTGCACTCAGGAGGAATCTGCTTCTGGATACCTGAAATACTCTTGCTATGAGAAGAGAGGCAGCGTCTGCTGACACACTCATTGTTGTGCTCTACGCTCCGCTCTATTCCATCATGCACCTCCCTGGTAGCATAGACGGGAATATGGTAATCGGCACTGATACGACCTACCAGTTTGATATGATCAGAATGATCGTGGGTAATCAGTATACAAGGAATCCGGGTAAAATCTATATGGTCTTCCCGAGAACATCTTTTCAGGGTATTGATCCCCACTCCTAAATCAATCAGTAAGGAATCTGTCCCATTAGACAGGTAGTAGCAATTGCCGCTACTTCCACTACCGATGGCAATAAAATTCAGCATTATCAATAGGATTTTATGCGAAAGTACGAAAAAAGATCAAGATAACAAAAGATTTTGTTATCTTTGTGAACGATTTAAAATTTCATGATGAAATTTAATATTTTCCATCCTCTCAGGTTTCCACTCCACCAGGCCTCACTCTATGGTCTGGTCTTATTTGCAGGACTGCTGGCTGCAGGATGCAGCGCCAGTCATGCAGGAGACAAGAAACAATTAAAGGCAGATGCAGATTCCTTTGCGACATTCTATTTCAACTGGCAGTTCAGGAAGGCTATACCTTTTTGTACCTCCGGTTCCCAAAAGTGGCTTCGATATGCAGCCTCAAACGTCCATACAGCTGACCTGCCCGTCCTACGAGGAAAAACTGACGGGGCATCCTGCCACATCCATAAGATCAAGTTTGTAAATGACTCGGCTGCGGAGGTTATACTAACCGTCAATGACTATGTCTGCATGGATACCATAGGTAAATCGGGCAGGGTTGTCTCCCATGCTCAATTCCGCTTGCCCATGATCTTTCAGAATCACAAATGGAAAGTCAAAATGGAAGACCTACCGCGAAGTGAAAAGCCAGATCACGACTAAGATTAGGATGAAAGATAGCATAATGCTCATCCTGAGTCTCATAGCCAGGGTTAATAGCTTTCATCCCCACATCAAAACGTAAAATGAAATAATTGAAATTGAATCGTAATCCCAGGCCATAAGATACTGCTATCTCCTGATAAAAACTATTCCACTTAAATTCTCCTCCGGGCTGGTCGGCATAATTCCGCAGAGTCCAGATATTCCCCGCATCAACAAACGCCGCTCCATAGAGTTTCCAAAACAGGTAGGTACGGTATTCCACATTCATATCAAGTTTCATATCACCCGTCTGATTGATAAAATCTATACGCCCGTCTGTCCCCCGGAACTTTCCAGGCCCGAGTTCCCGGACTCCCCACCCTCTTAATGAATTGGCTCCGCCAGAGAAATAGCGTTTTTCAAAAGGCAGGATTTGACTATTACCATAGGGTACAGCAATGCCAAAGTCACCATGAAGGGCAAGAGCATTCCTGGTATCAAAATGAATCAAATGGGTATAGTCAAAATCAAATTTTGCATACTGGGCATAAGCTATATTGAAAAGGGTATGCTGCCCATTACTGTTTTCCTTGAACGAAAGGAGGTGGGAAAGTCCTTGTAAGAGATTCCCGGCAGTCTCCACATTGGCACGAATAGCATCCTTTCCGTTTGAATAGCTCAGACCAAACCCGGTCCTCATAATAAAAAGATCTTCATAGTTATACTTCAGGATGGCATTCCGATTGGAGACACTATCCAGATAATCATGCTTGAAAGTCTCTGAGATCCAAGGCATATAGACATAATTCAGATTCAGAAAATCATAGTGATAAGCTATATGATGCTGAGCGTTATTCCAGTGATAGCTCCAGGTTGTGGAAAAGACCCGGCGATGAAACTCCGGTCGGTTTTGAAAATCCCAGCTTACAGAAAACTCAGTAGAAGCAGTCTGACGATCACGAAACTCTCGTGATACAAAAGGAATCAAAAATCGGGGGAAAGTTAATTTCGTCTCTAAAGAATACTCCTGATAATCCTGGTTCTTATATCCCTCAAGGTCTGTAATGGCTTCATACGCCCCCCGCAAGGCTACACTCAACTGTTCACTTCCGCGGAACACATTCCGGTTAGTATACGTAAGAGATGCCGCTGCTCCCAGATCTCCTGCCGTGTTCGTACCTTCAGGCTGGAAAGAAATAGAAGAGGGCTTGTTCATACTAATCTGAATGTTACAATCCAGAAGATTTGAATCAGGAAGTTCCTTAAACCGGATGTTCGTAAACTTTACAGCCTGTAGACGACTGAAATTCCGATAAGTCTGTTGTAAGTCCATGGCACTATAATACTGCCCTGCTCTTATATCCGAATTATCCTCCAACACTTTCCAACGTAAATGAATGGGATCAGCATCACCACTTAGGAAATGTACAGAATGAATCTGGTACCTCGGATGTAACATCTCCCGGGAATCACTGTTCGCACGGTATTTTAAAAGATGAAAGGTAAGAGCTATGTCCTTTTTCCCCGGAACAGTATCCGCTACATATTGGATAAACTCTTTGTGAAAACGATAATAGCCCAGATTGTTCAGCAAGGAAGTGATGCGATTCCGCTCATCTTGCAGCGCTGTAACCGTAAATTTCATTCCAGGGTGCAGACCTCTGTTGCTTTCCTGATCTAACCTGAGAAGGCGGGCGATAGAATCGTCATCGATCACATAATTCACCTGACTGACCGTAAAGGCTGATCCCGGATGAAGAGTGTAGACTACATCGATTTTTTTACCGTGCACTCGTGTCTGGAGTCCTACACGGGCATCCATAAAACCCATATTCCGCATCGTCGCCTTCAGATCCTGACAGGAAAGGTGCGCCTGGAGAGTATCGTAAATAACCGGCTGCTCGCCGATCTTTTTCAATTCACGGTTGACCCATTTCGTTGAATCTTTCCCTGACAAAGCATAGGTATATAACGGAACCTTAAAAACAGAAAACCACTTGGAATTAGCCTTTTGCCGAATATAAGGTTCCAGGGAAGATATATCAAATCCCGGCTGGTCTGAACGGACCTCTACTTTTGTCAAAAGGTATTTTTTGCTTGGCACAAACTTCGTGACCGAACAAGACGAAAAAAACAGGGATATAAAGAACGACGCACCCATCACGAGAAGAAGTTTGGAAACCTTCCCCCGAAGTATACTATATGGACTAGTCGTATTCAATATTCTTGATTTTTTGCAAAGGTAATGAATTTTTCATATAGGGAAAGCCCTGTTAACACAGTTTTTTTTGCATTAAGAATAATTCTATCCTCTCCTCTTCTCCGTTTCGATTAAAATGTTTACTTTTGCAACAAGATAAAAATTTATCTATTGAAAACAGATGAGAATTTTCCCATCGGGAAAAGGCCTCAGTCAGCAAGCATTCATATCTGTTTAATAATGATCAGTAAGGCAAAAATAAAATATATCCGTTCTTTAAATCACAAAAAGATCCGAAAGAGCGAGAAAGTATTTATAGCAGAAGGCCCCAAGGTAGTTGGTGACCTCCTGTCCATCCAACCAGCGCGGACCATTATTGCGACCCCCGAGTGGATGCAAAGGCAGGAAAAGGCCCTTTTTACAGAATACATCGAGGTAAGTGAAGAAGAGTTGAAAAAAGTCAGTTTCCTTCAACATCCACAAGAGGTAGTAGCGCTTTTTGACCAGAGGGAAAATCCTCTTGAACCTCATCCAGAAACCCAACTGACCTTAGCTCTCGATGGTGTACAGGACCCTGGGAATTTAGGTACAATCATAAGGATAGCAGACTGGTTTGGTATTGAATCCATCGTCTGCTCCGAAGATACTGCTGACTTATACAATCCAAAAGTAGTACAAGCTACAATGGGCAGCATTGCACGGGTCAGCCTCACCTACACTGACCTTGAACGGTACGTGGCAGAATTATCAACGGATATTCCTGTTTATGGTACTTTCCTAAATGGGAAGAACCTCTATACCCAACAACTTACCTCCAATGGACTTCTAATTATGGGAAATGAAGGAAACGGAATATCGGAGAAAGTATCTAAAAGGATCACCCACCGGTTACTGATCCCAAATTATCCTCAGGGAAGGCAAACGACAGATAGCTTGAACGTAGCAATAGCTACGGCCATTATATGTTCTGAATTTAGAAGATATGAAATTGGAAATCAATAAAAACCGCAGTTTTACTGCATGCTTGCGTGATGCACGAGATTTCTTAATAGATAATATAGAAACCTTTGCCCAAAAAGTATGGATACCGGCGCTGATCTTTTCGGTATTGATTGCGCTATGTGTTTTCTTCAGGCTTCCCAACCTGAGTCTTCATAACTGGGGAGTCTCTCATCCATGGACATCATGGATAGTTCAGACCATCATTTATGCAGGTACATTCATCTCGGAGATTTTATATTTCAGTTCCGTTTTCAATACGGTCAACGGATATGGGAGAACGAGAAACTTCGGAAGATACCTACAGTATTTTCTGGTCAGTATCCTTATTGATGCGGTATTCTTCCTCGTATGCTGGGGCTTGAAAAACCTGTTCACCGCACTCATTGGAAGTCATCCCTTATCTCACATTGCTCACCTCACCATCTTATCGCTCTATGTCCTGATCTGCGTTGTACTTTTCCTATTGATCACCATCCCCATGTTATACGTCGCTCCCAAATATATGATGGAGAAAGATGCCAAATGGAAACAGTTATTCAGGCATTTCAGCACAGGATTCCATCGCTGGGGGATGCTGTTCATGACAACACTCCTGCTGTCCATTATCATCGGCCTGATAATGTTTATACTAGCCATGCCAGCAATGGTTTTGATCTCAGCCCAAATATCGTCACAAATGGGATTGTTTATTGGCGACCCAGCGAACCTTCCGGGCTACTTTCCGATCCTCTCTTTCCTTGTATTCACCATTACTGCACTCCTCTTTTCAGCAACGATGATTTATACTATCGTAACTTTCATCTACGTCTATGGTTCAATAAATACCCGGAAAAAGACCAAAGAAGAAATGACAATAAAATATAATGAAAAAAACTAAAATCCTGTTCATTGACCGAGATGGAACTCTTATTGAGGAACCGGAAGATGAACAAATAGACTCCTTTGAAAAACTTAAATTCACAAAAGGTGTATTTAAAAACTTAGGTTTTATACGCTCACACCTGGATTTCAAGTTTGTCATGGTCAGCAATCAGGATGGTTTAGGTACGCCCTCCTTCCCGGAAGATACCTTCTGGCCTGTTCATCACTTTATCCTCCAGACCTTTGAAGGAGAAGGAATAACCTTCGATGACCAGCTCATAGACCGCCATTTCCCTGAAGAGCACTCTCCGATGAGAAAACCCGAGACGGGAATGCTCAAGAAATACCTGAATGATCCGGCTTATAACATCCCAGACAGTTATGTTCTCGGTGACCGTGACAGCGACGCTCAACTGGCCCGGAATATCGGGTGTAGATCTTTGATTTTAGGCAAAGACGGGATGACTTGGGATAAAATAGCAGAACTTCTGTTCGCAGGTGAGAGAATAGCAGAGGTGAAAAGAACGACGAAAGAAACGGACATCTACGTAAGATTGAATCTGGATGGCACGGGGAAATGTGATATTTCCACTGGCATTGGTTTCTTCGACCACATGCTGGAACAAATTGGGAAACATGGCATGATGGACCTGACCATCCATACCAAAGGTGACCTGTACGTGGACGAGCATCATACCATAGAAGATACGGCTCTGGCACTGGGAGAATGCCTATTGAAAGCACTCGGGGACAAACGAGGAATAGAGCGGTACGGGTTCTGCCTGCCTATGGATGACTGCCTCTGCCAGGTAGCCTTGGATTTTGGAGGAAGGCCCTGGCTGGTATGGGATGCAGAATTCAAGAGGGAAAAGATTGGAGAAATGCCTACGGAAATGTTTATGCACTTTTTCAAAAGCCTGAGTGATACTGCCAAGATGAACCTGAATATCAAGGCTGAAGGAACGAATGAACATCATAAGATAGAAGGTATCTTCAAAGCATTAGCCCGAGCCTTGAAGATGGCTGTCCGGAGAGATATCTACCACTTCGAACTGCCAAGTTCTAAGGGAGTATTATAATTTAATGGCACTTACCTTATAGATCTGGACTTCTCCATGAATTTCAGATCCAGGGTAAGGATCGTTGTTTTTCAGAATTGTATACCGGTATGGTCCACCTGAATATCAGGATCCGCATCCTTTCGTGGAGCCCCGGATACCAAAGTCAGCACATAATCTGAATTAACCTCAAGAAAAACCTTTATCTTCCATTGGGACTTCAAATTGTCCACGATACAAAATCTATCCTGTATCAGAAAAGGCTCCAGGCGCATTTCTTTATATCCAAGATTAGCCTCAGAATCATATTTATAAACCGCCTCCTTAGCACACCAGTGGATGAGCAGATGTGTCAAATCCAAAGCCATCTCATCACTACGGAGAAAGCGGGAGGCAACTCTTGTCACACGATCACTGAAATATTCAATGTCTACCCCTACAGGATATTTTTTAGAAAGAGCTACAACAGCATATCCCACAGTATGACTAATGCTGATATTCCATCCTGCCAAAAGCGGTTGTCCTGTCAGGGAATGCCGGATATTCATACCTGCTTCCGGGGACATCTCATGAACTAAAGCATGCACCGCCAAAAACTCCAACTGCCTATGCTCGCTGTGATAACGGGCTGACAACCTTTTCCGAAAAGGTCGCAGACAAGGATAAATATGATAAAAATCAGCAATGGTTTCCTGAATCTTCCATAAACCTATCTGGGTATCCGGATTACAAAATTGTATTCCTAAAAGAGCCATCTACTCTCCTTCTTCCCTATTATCCTTCGCTTCAGGAAGCACCGTAACTTTTACCTCACTGATACGACGTTCCTCAATGGCCATAACTTCAAAGATATAATTTCTGTAAGTGATGACTTCATGAAGTTCAGGGAAGTCACCCTTGATTTCCAAAAGCAGTCCGGCAAGAGAATCTGCATCACCGGCGACTTCATCAAATTCATCATCAGCGAGGTTCAGAATCTTACAGACATCGCTCAGCAAGGTTTTTCCTTCAAAAATATAAACATGATCATCTATCTTGCGATAGACTTTCTCTTCCTCATCATATTCATCATTGATCTCCCCAACGATCTCTTCCAGAATATCATCCAGAGTGACCAGTCCGCTGGTTCCCCCATATTCATCCACAACAATGGCCATGTGCACCCGGTTATCCTGAAAATCCCTAAGTAAATCATCTATAGGTTTTGTCTCCGGAACGAAATACGGTGGACGGATCAAACTCTGCCATCTAAAATTTGAAGGCTTGGACAGATAAGGCAAAAGATCTTTGATGTAAAGAATGCCCCTGACATTATCCGTATTCACCTGATAAACAGGAACACGGCTATAATTATTTTCCACGATGAATTTCAAGACTTCAGAATAAGTACTCCTCATATCCAGAAACACAATATCCTGACGCGTCGTCATCACTTCCTTGGCAGTCTCATCCCCAAAACGAATGATCCCCTGTAGCATACTCTGCTCATTCTTGATATCATTTTTATCAGTAAGTTCAAGGGCCTGTTGTAAATCGTCTACACTCAGTTGGCGGTTTTCTTTTGGAACAGCTTTCTCAGCTATTGAGCCGCTCTTGACCAACAAACTCTCAAGAGGCCAGAACAACTTTCTCAGAAAGACTATTCCTCCCACGGCTTTCCTGCAAAAATGAAGTGGATTCTGCCGGCTATATAATTTCGGCATAATCTCCCCGAAAAGGAGAAGAAGAAATGTGAGAAGCACCGTAATGCAGACAAACTGAAGCCAGATGACTTTAAAGTGAACCCAGGAAGTGAGAATATAGTTACTGAGCATAATAACCATCACATTGACAAAATCATTGGCAATAAGAATGGCTGCAAGAGTACGTTCAGAATCATCACGGAGTTTCTGAATCCATCGGTCTTTCATGCTTTTTTCCGGATCCAGGTCATCAAGATCTTCCGGAGAAAGGCTGAAAAAGGCTATCTCTGATCCACTGGCAAATCCTGAAAAGAGAAGAAGAACAACGGTTAAAACAGCCGCTGCCACCATGCCCATCGTGATAGGCTTGAAGCTTACCAACGTACTAATCTGACATGTAAATGCTGCGAACAAATCCGTAAAACTTTAATAACTAAAATGGTAACGAACCCTTCTCTACTTCTCTATCTGTTGAAGATTGAGATTGAGAAGGATCAAGCTGGCCAGCATCAGAAGATTTCACATCCGGGTGTGAAGGCTCCATCTTGTCACGTGGAGAAAGCATTTCCATATTCTCAACGAGAATCTCCGTCACAGAATGACGGCGTCCCTGCTTATCATCATAAGAACGATAACGGATCCGCCCTTCAACATAAAGTTTATCCCCTTTATGCACATATTTCTCGACAACCTTCGCTAAGCCGCGGTTAAAAACCAGATGATGCCAATCTGTATGATCCGGAACCTGAGTGCCATTCTGAAGCGTATAGCCACGCTCGGTGGTAGCAAGGCTCACCTGCGCGACAGCCTGGTCACGATCATAATATCTGACTTCAGGATCCATTCCGACATTTCCTATTAACATAACCTTATTCATAGGCTCACCTTATTTCCACATTCCCAAATATTTAAACTGGAAATTTTTCCCCTTAGCAGAAGGAAACTGACTACGGCTGTCTACACGGGCACGAAGGTGTTCAACAATACGATTATAACAATCCTGACCAGAGACAGCCTTGACATCAGCCACAAAATGCGTATCCCGATATTCATGCTTCCCCGTTGCCGGGATCATTACTACGCGTTTAAAATCCAGAGAACCTTCATACCATCCCTGATGCTCTACCGTAAGCCGTGTCATGGCAGTAGCTGCCAGGTCATGCCGCTCAGCTGCAGGGGACACTCCGCTCACGTTCGGATGCACAGCTTTTTTTTCCTTGAAATCCAGCATCGTCGCCGCAGTTGTCTTAATGATAATAAAGTAAACCCGCGGACGGACTTTATAGCGTTTTGGATACATCACGTCACTAGCAACATAATCCCGGATGTCCTCAACCAGAGTTTCATCCAGACTTATTTCAGGTATACTACGCAAGAAATCAATGGCTTCATCGACATTAGAAACTAATGTCTCTTTATCAAAATATCTAAGATATAAATTCATGAAAATGTATGTTTCCCTTAAATAAAAAAAGAGCGGCAAACGGGACTCGGACCCGCGACCTCGACCTTGGCAAGGTCGCGCTCTACCAACTGAGCTATTGCCGCAAAATCAAAAATAATTGTGAAGAGGAGGAGACTCGAACTCCCACGAAATAATTTTCACTACCCCCTCAAAGTAGCGCGTCTACCAATTCCGCCACCTCTCCAACAATAAATCATTCTGAATAGATTAGTGCCCAGAACAGGACTCGAACCTGCACGTCGTAAAACACACGCACCTGAAACGTGCGCGTCTACCAATTCCGCCACCTGGGCTTTTAAAGGTCAGACCCTTTTATCTATTCAGAATGTTGAGCGGCAAACGGGACTCGGACCCGCGACCTCGACCTTGGCAAGGTCGCGCTCTACCAACTGAGCTATTGCCGCCTTTCCCCCTTATAGGGACATTTCTCCAAATGCGATTGCAAAGGTAATAGTTTTTTTCCAACCTGACAAATTTTTCGTGTCTTTTTTTAGAAATAGACAAAACCAGATCTGGGCGGCAGTACAGATGTATAGTTGTACAAACGATTGTCAATCCATACGATCCTTATAATCATCATAACCGAAACGGCGAAGTATTTCTAACTCACCATCGGAATGCAGCAAGGCAATAGAAGGATGGCTGATACCATTGAACATGTTGGTCTTTACCATGGTATAATGGATCATATCTTCAAAGATGATGTTTTCTCCAATCTGCAATTCATGTTTAAATTTCCAACTTCCCATAAAATCTCCACTCAGACAGGAATTGCCACCCAAACGATAAATATGTGCCTCTGAAGGAGCTTTCGCCTTGGCCAGAGATAATTTCTCCGCCCCTCGTATATCAGGCTTATACGGCATCTCCAGACAGTCTGGCATGTGACAAGTAAAACTCACATTAAGAATAGCCGTTCTAATCCCGTTATTCTCAACAACATCAACCACTTGGGCTATTAAGGGGCCGGTATGCCAGGCAAAAGCACTGCCCGGCTCCATAATTATCTTCAGATCTGGATGACGATAATGAAAAGCTTTCAAAAGATGGATCAACAGAAGAGTGTCGTATTTTTTATGAGTCACCAGATGCCCTCCACCGAAATTAATCCATTCCAACTGAGGAAACCATTTGCCAAATTTATCTTCAATATGAGCAAGGGTCCGCTGAAAAGTATCAGCACTACTCTCACAATGACAATGCACATGAAAACCTTTAATATCCGAAGGTAACTGATCCGGTAGTTGTCCAGCCAGAATTCCAAACCTTGATCCTGGAGCACAAGGATTATACAAGGCCGTTTTAATCTCTGAATACTCGGGGTTGACCCGGATGCCAATGCTAACCCGAGGATTCGCACGGGAGACCCGTTCATGATAACGGGCATACTGTGACCAGGAATTGAAAACCAAATGACTCGAATAGCCTGCAATCTCGTCTATCATCTCTTCAGTATAGGCCGGTGTATAGGTATGAACCGGGCAACCAAATTCCTCGAAAGCTAGACGAGCTTCGTTTAAAGAACTGGCAGTAGTGGCCGGAATATATTCCCGGAAAATAGGGAATGTTTTCCATAGGGCATAAGCCTTCAAGGCCAAAATAATTTCTACATCTGCCGAGTCAGCTATCGAATGGATCAACTGCAAATTCCGCCTTAGAAGGTTCTCTTCAAGAATATACATCGGTTCATGAACTTCCTGAAAAGTTTTTGAATTCACTTTCATCATTGTCTTATCTTGATTTTTCGCACAAAGTTAATTTTTTATTTCGGATATTTTGCAATTTCTGATAGAAAATAGTTACTTTTGCATCCGATTAGATCGTCCAATGATAAAGTGAGAGTTTGATTACAACAGTTATCCTGCATTCCGTCAGCATCAATTTTTTCTTACAAAACGAGAGGACATTGCCAAACGGGCAGACCATAACTGAAGAAGTTGAAGATAAACCAATATTTCAAACATAAACTTATAGTAATGAGCGAAAAAAACTCTTTTTTGGTATTTTCTGGTACAAACACAAGGTATTTAGCAGAAAAAATCTGCGCAAGTTTAGGTGTCCCTTTAGGCAAATTACAAGTTACACGGTTCTCTGACGGTGAATTTGCCGTCTCCTATGAAGAGTCTATCCGGGGGCGTGACGTGTTCCTGGTACAAAGTACATTCCCTAATTCGGACAATCTCATGGAACTGCTCTTGATGATTGATGCCGCCAAACGCGCCTCTGCAAGAAACATCATTGCAGTCATCCCTTATTTCGGTTGGGCACGTCAGGATCGCAAGGACAAACCCAGAGTAAGCATTGGCGCCAAACTGGTTGCCGACTTACTCAGTGTAGCCGGCATTGACCGTCTGATCACAATGGACCTTCATGCAGATCAGATCCAGGGCTTCTTCAACGTTCCCGTAGATCATCTTTATGCTTCTGCCGTTTTATTGCCTTATGTTCAGTCCTTGCACATCAAGGATCTAGTCATCGCTTCACCAGATGTCGGTGGATCAAAACGTGCCAACACCTACGCCAAATATTTAGGCTGTCCCCTGGTTCTTTGCAACAAGACCCGGGATCGTGCAAATGTTGTGGGAAGCATGCAGATTATCGGTGATGTAAGGGGGAAGAATGTCGTGATCATCGATGACATGGTAGACACTGCCGGCACAATTACCAAAGCTGCGGATATTATGAAACAGGCAGGAGCCAAAAGTGTCAGGGCATGCGCATCACATTGTGTCATGAGTGGTCCCGCATCTGAAAGAGTTCAAAACTCGGCTCTGGAAGAAATCGTATTCACCGATTCTATCCCTTATTCTAACCGTTGTGCAAAAGTCAAACAGATTTCAGTTGCAGCCATGTTTGCTGAAACTATCCGACGGGTAGAAGCTAACGAAAGTATTTCATCACAGTATTTAGTATGATATTCCTTTTCGTATAAAGGAAGAAGGGCGTCCGAAAATATTCAGACGCCCTTCTTTTATTCCTCCACAGCTGACCATAGGCCGCTATGTCTCCAAGTCTTTCAACTCAGCCACTTCACATAACAGAAATCCTGGCGATGAGGAAGATTTGGATTTTTAGGATACATCCGTACACAACTCCGGAACGTCCCAGATTCCTCAGGTTCTATTACGGCCTCATAGGTGTAATTATTACCCTCGTGCCCCTTCAATTTAAATGGATAGACTTTATATACCTGACGCTCATCATCTGAGCTGACCGGTTTCAAGGTAACCAGTTCCAGGCCAATGGCATCATTTAATCCCTGCTCATCCACAGTGTAAGTCAACCGGTACTTCATTCCAGTTTCTCCACCGTTGCTGAGCACGGAAGTATCCTTGGATACTACTTTAATAGAATCCCAGCGCTGGGCCACTTCTTCTTTCCAAAGAGCAATCTCTTTTGCCAGACGATTATCATTCGCAGACAGTTTCTTAAAACGTTCTGCCTCTTTGATATAAAACTTATTATAATAGTCATCCAACTGCCGCTTCATCGTATAATGGGGTGCGATCGTAGCAATGGAATTTTTGATTACGCTGACCCAATTATGACTATAACCATCTTTCCCCTGATCATAATAAAGAGGAACGATTTCATTCTCCAGAAGGTTATAAATAGTAGCAGCATCCAGTTTATCCTGATAAGCCTGGTTCTGGTAAGTCCTTTTCTGAGGAAGTGCCCAACCGGCACCTTTACGATAGCCTTCAACCCACCAGCCATCGAGAACAGACAGGTTAACCACTCCATTCATCTCTGCCTTCTCACCGGATGTACCGGATGCTTCCAAAGGACGAGTAGGCGTATTCATCCAAATATCACAACCAGAAACCAGACGATGAGCCAGTTGCATATCGTAATTTTCCAGAAAGATGATTTTACCTAAAAACTCCGGTCTCTGGCTAATTTCAAATATCATCTTGATTAATCCCTGTCCAGCTCCATCAGCAGGATGTGCTTTCCCGGAAAAGAAGAACAAGACCGGATGTTCCGGATCATTCACGATCTTAGACAGACGGTCAAGATCCGTAAAAAGCAAATTTGCCCGCTTATATGTAGCAAAACGGCGGCAGAAACCGATCATCAACGCATTTGGATTAATCCGCTCCAACAACGATACGACCCGTGCAGGATCACCCTGGTTCTTCAGCCAGGTTTGAGTAAACTTTTCACGGATATAGTCCACCAGTTTCTTCTTCAGTGCCATACGGGTCTGCCAGATCTCCGCATCATCAACATGATAAATGGCATGCCACAACTCTTCATTACTTTGATCATTCATAAAAGTCGGATCAAAATAAGCGTCATAAAGTTTACGCCATTCCGATGCACACCAGGTCGGGAAATGTACTCCATTGGTAACATAACCCACATGATTTTCCTCCGGATAATAGCCTTTCCAGATAGGAGCGAACATTTTCTGAGAAGTCCACCCATGGAGTTTGCTGACCCCATTGATTTCCTGACAAGTGTTACAGGCAAAAGTGGACATACAGAATTTCTCGCTATGATCTTCAGGGTTCTGGCGCCCCATACCGATGAATTCATCCCATGATATTCCTAATTTTGCAGGATAACCTCCCATATACTTTCCGAAAAGTCCTTCATCAAAATAATCATGTCCTGCTGGTACAGGCGTATGGACGGTATAGAGCGAAGATGCACGGACTAATTCAAGAGCCTGATTAAAATCAAGGCCGGTCTTGACATAGTCCAATAGTCGTTGTAAATTACAGAGTGCAGCATGGCCTTCATTGCAATGGTAAAGAGTCTTCTTAATGCCCAGTTTTTTAAGCATCAGAATACCTCCCATGCCTAATAGAATTTCCTGCTTCAGGCGATTTTCCCAGTCACCTCCATATAAATTATAGGTAATCGGACGATCATATTGAGAGTTCAGATCATTGTCGGTATCCAATAGATAGAGTTTTATACGCCCTACATTCACACGCCACACATAAGCATGTACCTGATAATTGACATACGGTACATCTACGATAACCGGGTTACCATCCTTATCCAGGACGCGCTCTATAGGAAGAGAGTTGAAGTCCTGAGCATCATATTTAGCAATCTGCTGGCCATCCATGTTCAACGATTGCTGGAAATAACCATACCGATAGAGGAATCCCACTCCTACCAGATCCACATTACTGTCCGATGCTTCTTTCAAGTAATCTCCAGCCAGCATTCCTAATCCGCCTGAATAAATTTTAAGAGTTTGATCGAGTCCATATTCCATACTGAAATAGGCTACAGAAGGGCGAGTCTTGTCTGGCTTGACATTCATGTAGTTATGGAACTTTGTGCAGACATCATCAACCCTCTTCATCATGGCCTTATCCTTGACAATATCCATTTTCCGATCATAGCTCAAACGTTCCAGCAACAAAACCGGATTATGCCCTACTTCCTCATAAAGTTGTTCGTCCAAACTCTTGAACATATTACGAGCTTCATAGTTCCAGGACCACCACATATTATGTGCAAGTTCATTTAGACCTTTTAACTGCTCTGGAAGTCGTGACTTGATCGTCAGGTCCTTCCACTGAGGAGTATTTGAATAATCTGCTTTAATTTTCATACTCGTGAAGTTTAATTATATTTCTCTAAAAGTCAATTCATTTCTATTTTCTTCTCTCCAAAACCTTACGAAGGGCCAGATCATAGGCCTCCCGATAATAGATAAAGAAACGGCTCCACAGAGCCTTTTGAGAGAGTTTTCGAGCTTTCATCCTGCATTCCTCTACCTGCGAGGGCGTCATTTGAGCATATTTATGTACCGTATTCATAATAGAATCAGCTACATCAAAATAATTGAAGTCTGTACGATGAACCACTTTGACACCATCTTCTATTTCACCACTTCTCCCAAGTTCCTTATTCACCCACAGTCCAAACCCTGCGAGATCTGTAGTTATACAAGATACCTTAAAAGCAATCGCCTCAAGAGGGGTATACCCCCACGGCTCATAATAAGAAGGATAAACACACAAATCATTCCCTAATATCACATCATAATACGTCATATTGAATATACCATCCTGACCATTCAGATAGCAGGGCAGGAAGATCAATTTTACCTGATCATTGCTGCTATTATGGAAATTCAAATAATTCATCATACTGAGGACCCGGTCGTCATTCATATTATGTAACCAATGGGTCAGATAAGGCTTCTCCAGAGGGATATTTGCTTTCTGCCCACTCTTCAGACGGGCAAGGAGATCAGCTCTAGGTTCCGAAACCCAACCTGGCACGTCAATAAAAGCCAAAATTGGGCGTTTCAGTGTGGCATCTTTCCTTAACCGATTCATCGCTTCAATAAATTCATCAATACCCTTATTGCGGAACTCATATCTCCCACTGGTCGACACGATCAAGGTATGATCATCAAGGGAAGTTCCTAATAAAGCATTAGCTACCTCCAGCATTTTCTCCCTCGCCGCAGCACGTTTTCGGGAAAACAATGGTTCGCGAGGGACGAAATCGTCTTCAAAACCATTAGGCAGGACCTGATCTACAGGTTTATCCAATAACTCCTTGCATTCCCTGGCAGTAATATCACTCACCGTAGTAAAACAGTCCACATATTTAGCGGTCTGTTTCTCCACGGAATGCTTGCTCTGCATATTTAACTCTTCCGCCATCTGATCTCCATTATAATTATACAGATAAGCGTAAAGAGGTTTATTGTTTCCTGCTATACTTCGGCCGATGCTCGTGGCATGAGTAGTAAACATAGTGGCAACAAAAGGCAATTTATAATGAACATATAAAAGTCCCAATCCTGTCATCCACTCATTGCCATGATAAACCACCTTATAAGTCTCATTCAGATAAAATCTGTAAAAACTCTCTACTACCAATCCCGAAGCGTATGAGAACATTGAGGCTTCATCATAGTCACCATAGCCGTGAAGACTATCCACACGGAATAAATCCCAAAGGCGACCATATAACTGGTTTTTTAATTTAAAATAAGGCTGGAAATCTACCAGAAAAGTTATCGGTTCTCCGGGTATAAGCCAGCGTCCGATCCTTATATGAAGACCCCTTTTTGCAGCATCCTCTTTCCATGAAGGAAACAAAGAATCATCCGCCTTAAAATAAGGGTTCACTTTCTGATCCCTGAAATCCGGACCAATAAAAAAGATATGATCCTTCATCACCTCCTGTAATGTCTTTGCCCTTGTAGACAAAACGGCATAGATTCCACCTACCTTGTTGCATACTTCCCAACTCGACTCAAAAATATAATCCGGAAATAGTCTGTTTTTTTCCATGATGCTTCTGCTAAAACTTCACAAAGATAAACCAAAAATAGTAATATTGCAATTTAATCCAGAATTATTTCTAAAAACGTTGGAATTATTAACTAAAATCAATAACTTTGCAAGAAACGGAAAAATATGAAGAAAATCTTATTTACATTATTATTTATATGTCTGGCTTTTACTGCCCAGGCACAGTCTGATAACCAGACATTCAGGGGGTATCTCTATAATGCAAAATATGAAGTGTACATGGTGATCAATTTCTATCAGAATGATATTACTGTCCCTCATCAAGAGATTTTCGGAAAATTGCCAGGCTTCTTCGGAGACATACACGATGGCCGGAAGTGGCTGTTCACGTCCGCCAAAATAACCTCATCAAATATAGCTAAACTCGCTGTTATAAATGATTATGGCAGCGAAGATTTAACGGCTACCCTCACCATGAATAAGGACAGCACTTATACCCTGAAACAGATCAAGGGAAGTACCCTGAAGATTGCGCGAAACCGAA